>JAXDPC010000267.1:0-9746 GCA_034668525.1 Sphingomonadales bacterium | reverse complement strand
CGTCGACGTGCTCCAGGACATGGAAATCCGCCAGGGCATCAAGGCGTTCTCCGATTGGCCGACCATCCCCCAGCTCTACGTCAAGGGCGAGTTCGTCGGCGGCAGCGACATCATGATGGAGATGTACCAGGCCGGCGAGCTCCAGCAGCTCATCGAAGAGAAGCAGGTCGCCAGGGCGGGGTAAGCACCTAGGAGAGCCCCCTTTTCGGCGGTATTCGAAAGCTTCGCTCATCCTGAGGAGCCGTTGAGCGAAGTCGAAACGGCGTCTCGAAGGACGGTCCTTCGAGACGGGCCTTCGCCTTCGCTCAGTCCCTCCTCAGGATGAGCGGGAAGCGCCGACAGAAGGGTCGGTGATGTGAATTTGCGTCTCTAAGGGGGCTCGGGGCGGGCAGCGCGACCAGAAAGCGCCGGGCCCGCCCCTCGTTGGAACCGTGTGGACGCAAATAGAGATACATGCGCCGTGCCAAAGCGCGGCGGGCGCGGATTTCCGGGCGTTTCGATAGTGAAGCGATCTTAACCTTCTCGGCAAATGTAAAAGCCACCGACACGCGGCCGCGAAACCCGCCCCGCCGCATTCATGCGCCGTTCACCCGGCGGCTGATTACAACTGTAGTCAGACACGGAGGCGCGGCAATGGAACGGATCGGCGACGCCGAATATCGGGTGATGGAGGTGCTCTGGGACGAGGCGCCGCTCACCGCCGCCGAAGTCGCCGACCGCGTGCCGGCCGACCGGGGCTGGTCGATCCGCACCGTCAAGACGATGCTCTCCCGCCTGCTCGCCAAAGGCGTGCTCGCGCATGAGGAGGAGGGCCGCCGCTATCTCTATCGGCCGGCGATCGCGCGCGAGGATTATGTCGCGCAGGAATCGGGGCGTCTGCTCGACCGGATGTTCGGCGGACGGCTGACTCCGCTGGTCGCGCATCTCGCCGAGCGTGACCGGCTTTCCGACGCCGACATCGCCGAGATCGAGGCGCTGCTGAAGGCGCTGAAGTCGTGACCTCCTGGCTGCTCGCGAACATGGCGGCGGCGACCCTCGCCATGCTGGCCGTGCTCGCCTTGCGCGCCCCCGTGGCGCGCGCGTTCGGGGCCGTCTGGGCCTATGCTCTCTGGCTGCTGCCCCTTGCCAGGCTGCTGCTGCCGCCGCTCCCGGAGGCCATTCCGGAGCTGCCTTTTCCCTCGCTGGCGGTGCTGATGCCGGCTGCGGGAGAACAGGCCGCGTCCCTGCCGCCGCAAGGCGGACCCGGGCAGTGGGTGCCCGTCCTGCTCGCGCTGTGGGCCGGGGGCGCGGCCGCTTTCCTGATCGTCCAGTTCCTCGCCTACCGCGGCTTCCTGACGCGGCTCAGCCTCGCCTCGCGCAGCGCCGGAGCCTGGCGCGGGCTGCCGCTGATCGAGAGCGACGCGGTGGAGGGACCGATCGCGGTCGGCCTGCTCGACCGGCGGATCGTCGTTCCCGCCGATTTCTCGACCCGCTACTCGGAGCCGGAGCGCCGGCTCGCCGCCGAGCACGAATATGTCCACCATCGCCGCGGCGACATCTGGTGGAACCTCGCCGCCTTGCTGGTCCTCGCCCTGAACTGGTTCAACCCGGTCGCCTGGCTTTCCTTCCTGGCCTTCCGCGCCGACCAGGAGCTCGCCTGCGATGCCGCCGTCGCGGCCGGCGCCGGCGCCGACGACCGCCACGCTTATGCGAGCGCCCTCATCAAATCCGCGAGCCGCCCCGGCCTGATCTCGGCCTGCCCGCTGAATCATGCCGACCAACTGAAACGGAGACTGAGAATGATGAAGCACCACCGTCACAGCCGGCTGCGCAGCCTCGGCGGCGCCGCCGCGCTGGTCGTCCTCGCCGGCGCCGGCCTGTCGCTCGCCGCGCCGGGGATCGCGCAACCGAAGGCGGAAGGCGAGACCCACAAGGAGCAGCGCCGGATCGTGATCATGGAGCATGGCGAAGGCGAGGGCCATGCCGGCGGCGACCATGTCATGCGCTTCCGCCGCGGCCCGGACGGCGAGGTGACGCTGCCCGAGAACTGCCGCCAGGGCGAGCCGCTCGCCAATGTCGACGAGCAGACCGAGGGCCGCCGCACCCGCGTGATGCTCTGCACGACCGGCAACGCCGACTCCGCCACCCGCCTCCAGCGCCTGCAGCGGGCGCGCGAGCGGATCGCCGGCGACGAGGAATTGACCGGCGAGCATCGCGCGCGCGTCCTCGCCGCCCTCGACCGCGCCATCGCCCAGGCCCGGGCGGCGCAATAAGGCATCCTGGAGGGGAGGGACCGGCCGGGCCGAGCGCCCGGCCGGTCTTCATTTTGTCGACGCGCGGTGCCACATGCCGGGGATGGAGCATTGGCCCACCGGCGAGATCGAGCGGCCGCACAGGCTGGTGAGGCGGATCCTCGCGCCCAATCCCTCGCCCTTCACCTTCACCGGGACGCAGACCTATGTCGTCGGCGAAGGCGAGGTGGCGGTGATCGACCCCGGGCCCGCCGATCCGCGCCACATCGAGGCGCTGCTGGGCGCGCTGGCGGGCGAGCGGGTCGAGGCGATCCTCTGCACCCACACCCATCGCGACCACAGCCCCGCCAGCCGCCCGCTCGCGGCCGCGACGGGCGCGCCGGTCGTCGGCTGCGCGCCGCTGGCGATCGAGGACGACGGCCCACGCGCCGACGCCGCTTTCGATTTCGACTATGCGCCGGACCGGGTGCTCGCCGACGGCGAAAGGCTGGCGGGGGAGGGCTGGGCGCTGGAAGCCGTGGCGACGCCTGGACATACGTCGAACCATCTCTGCTTCGCCCTGGAGGGGACGGGCCTGCTGTTCACCGGGGATCATGTGATGGGCTGGTCGACCACCGTGGTGTCGCCGCCCGACGGGGACATGACCGACTATATGGCCAGCCTCGACCTTATGCTGGAACGGGACGACGCCGCCTATCTGCCGGCTCACGGCCCGGCCATAGCAGACCCGCGCGCCCACGTCGGCCGCCTGATCGAGCACCGGCACATGCGCGAACGCCAGATCCTCGCCCACATCGAGGCGGGGACGGGGCGCATCCCCGATATGGTGGCGGACATGTACCGCGACGTCGACCCGCGCCTGCATCCGGCGGCTGGGCGATCGGTGCTGGCCCATCTCGTCGATCTGGAGCGGCGCGGCACGGTCCGGAGGGAAAGCGAGCGATGGACGCTGAGCGACTGAAGCGGATCGCCTTCCGGTGGCTTCCGGGGATGGCTGCCGGCCTGCTGCTCGGACTCCTTCTCGGGACGATCGTCCTGTCTTCGGCGGTCGCGCCGGCCGCGGCCGACCCGCAGCGCATCGCCGACGCTTCGCTGCTCTCGGTGCGCGAGCAGGGGCGGATCACCAGCCTCGTCGCGCGCTACGCCGCGATCGTGACCTCGAGCGAGACCCGCCTCGGCCTCGAGGCGCGCAAGACCCTGATCCTGCCGGCCCTGGTCCGCTACGGAATCGACCTGCGCCGCCTCCGCCGCGAGCATCTCGCCTGGGACGGGGCGACGAGGACCCTCTCCGTCGTGCTGCCGCCGCTCGAGATATCGGGCCCCGACATCGCCATGGACGAGGCCCGCGAATATAGCGAAGGCGGCGTCCTCATGGCGCTGACCGGAGCCGAGGCGGAGCTCGACGAGGCCAATCGGCTTGCCGCCGAGCGCGAGCTGATGCGCCAGGCGCGGGCGCCGGAGCCGATCGGCGCCGCCCGCGACGCGGCGATGCGGATGGTCGCGCGCGGCTTCGCGCTCCCGCTCCGCGCGGCGGGGATCGAGGCGAGCGTCAGCGTCCGCTTCACCGACCCGGCCGGCGCCGACCTCGCGGTCCATCTCGACCGTCCGCCGCGGGTGGAGGATCCGGTTGCCGATCGGCAGGCAGGCGCAAGACCGGGAACCGCGAATTAGGCTTCAGCCGCGGCGACGTGACGCATCTTGCGGCCGGCTGCCCTGGCGAGCTCGGCGTCGTGGCCGTGCGGGGGCGGGCCGTCGTGGCGCAGATAGTGGCGATCGAGATCGTCGATCAGCCTGTCCGCGTCCTCGCCGGCATTGATCCGCAGCAGGGCATCGATCTTCGCCTCCATCCGGTCGTCATTCTCCTTCGAGGCGGGCGAGCCAACATAGAGGAAGTAAGCGAGACCGACGACCTGCCAGATCAGCTGGAGGAACTCGGACTGCCAGTTCTCGAACGTGTCGCGGCCCATCTCGGCCAGATATTCGCCGAGCTGAGGCGTCTGGCCGTGCGCGGTCGCTTCGTTGGCGAAGGCGTACCAGCCGAACAGCCAGTGGAGCGCGATCGAGACCAGGAAGAAGAGGAGGGTGATCCACCCATAAGCGTAGCGGCGCATGTCCGTCTCCCGAGCTTGTTTCCGGTCCGGAACGCCGGCTGATGGTGTTGTTTCCCCGGCGAGGCTTGCCAGCGGCCGCGGCGCGGCTAAGGTCCGCCTCGCCGAACAAGGGGGGATGAGACAATGCGGCCTGCTTCCATCGTCAATTTCGAGCGGATCGTTCTGCTCCTGATCGTGATCGGGCTCGCCGGGACGGTGCTGAGCTGGGACGGCCTCCGGATCGCCGCCAGGCACCAGGGCCTGGGCGAGACGGCGCTGATCGCCGTCCATGTCGTCCTGCTGGCGCTGCTCCTCCTCTTGCTCTGGCTGATCGCGCATCGCCGCAGCGCCGTCGCCAAATGGGTCTGGATCCTCCTCTGCCTGGCGGGGATCGCGGTTTCGGTTCCTGCGCTCGGCGACTCGCTGAACGGGCCGCTGCCCGCGCTGCTGATGCAGGCGGCGCAATGGGTCCTGATCCTGCTCTCCATCTGGATGCTGTTGCGCCCCGACGCCGGCGCCTGGTTCCGCGGCGGGCCGCCCGCGCCCTAGCGCCGCTCCTCGGGGAGAGCGACGACCTCGCCCTCGATCGTCATCGTCTCGGGATGGTGGCGATCGAGCCAGCGCCGCAGGATCCTGAGGTTGCGCGTGTTCGAGCGGAACACCAGGTCGAACAGGTCGCCGACCAGCGGGATGGCGCCGATCAACGTGTCGACGCCGACATTGGCCCCCATGCGCACGAGCTGGAATTTCGACATGCCGAGGTTGCGCCCCTCCCAGACGATCCAGGCGCCCATCGCGGTGGTGACGAGGTCGCCGAGCACCGGCACCAGGCCGATTACGGCGTCCAGCCCGACGCGGTAGCTGGTGCCGGGCACGGCGAAGGCCCGCTCGAGCAGCGCCTCCATCGCTTCCAGCCGCCGGCGCACCGAGGCCGGATCGCGGCCGATCGGAAGCGTGTCGGCGATCCGGCGGAACTCTTCCCGATCGATTCTCGGCATCGTCACCTCTCGTTCGCGATCAGCTCGCCGGGGTCGTGACGCCCGAAGACGTTGCGGCGGAAGCCGGTCAGCCGGGGCGAGACCAGCGACCAACGCACGGGAGAGGCGATCGGCACGAACAGCATCGCGTCGGTCATCAGGCGGTCGGCTTTGGCGAGAAGGGCGCGGCGTTCGACCACGTTCTGCGTCTCCCGGGCGGCGGCCAGCGCTTCGTCGGCCTCGGGAGAGCAGGGGCGGACGCGGTCGCAGGTGAAATTGCGCAGATACCAGGCTGCCATGATCGCTGGCGCCACGGAATCGACGAAGCGCAGGTCCGCGTCGCCGTCGCGCGCGACCCGCTCCGCCTCGACCCCCACCGCGCGCCAGTCGCGCCTCAGATAGGCGAAGATCAGCCGGTAGCCCGGCCCTTCCGGCATGACGATTCGCAGCCGCAGCGCCGGCTGGGCCGCGAGAGCGGCGGCGAGGGTGCGCGCGGCCTCCTGCCGCCGCGCCGCGAGCGGCGCCGCGCCCCAGTCGGGCGCGGCGGGGCCGGGCACCTCGTCGAGACCTTGGGGAAGCAGGGTCGCGCGCGCCCCGAGGCCCGGCACGCCGAGCGCCGCGACGATGCCGTCCCGGTCGACGGCCATGGCGAGCGCGCGGCGAACCTCCGGAACGGCGAGGATGCCGCGCTCGCTCTGGAACAGGATGCCGAACAGGCCGCCGACCGGATCGAACTGCAGCGCCGCGCCCGGCGGAGCCGCCGCGCGGGCGATCGGCAGGTCGCCGGCCGTGCCGCCGGTGACGAGGTCGGCACCCCCCGCTGCGAAGCGCGCGACGGCCTGTGCCGCGCGTTCGCCGCGCAGCGCGATCGCCGGCTCCGCGGGCTCCTCCTCCTCCTGCTCCTCGCCGGGAGGCGGCGTCAGGAGCAGGCTTCCGTCCGGCTGCGGCGCTGCGCCATAGGGGCCGGTTCCCCGGCTCCCCATCACGATGGCGAGCTCGGGCTGCGCGAGGAGCTGGAGAAAATTGGCGCGCGGCGCGCGCAAGGTGATCTCCAGCACCTCGTCGGTCATCGGCACGATTTCGCGAACCAGGCCGAAGATGGGCTTCAGCGGATTGCGGCTGGCGTTGGTGAGCGCCGCGCGCAGCCGCCCGACCACCTGCGCGGCCGTGACCCGGCCGCCTCCGATCCAATCGGTGCGGCGGATGCGGAAGGTGTAGCGCAGGCCGTCGTCGGAGACGATCCAGCTCTGCGCGAGCGCCGGCTCGATCTCCCCGGCGGCGTCGAAGCGGACGAGGCCCTGCGCGGTCGCCTGCAGCAGCAAGGCGGACGGCGGATCGAGCGCGGCGAGGTTCGGATTGGCGAGCGCCGGCGGAGCGCCGATCCCGGCCACCCGGACCGGTCCGCGCTCCTCGCCGGCGCAGCCCCCCGCGAAGAGCAGGGCGGCGGCGGCGAGGAGCGCGCGAATCGACATCGCCGCCAGCGATAGCGCAGCGGCCGGTCGATGATCGAGAGACATGTCGCCCCGCGCGCCGGGAACGGGTCGGCGCGGCCTTTACCCGTCGTTCACGATTCGACTCCTACGACGGTTCATGGACAGGAAAAGGCGCGGATTCGGGCCCGCAAGCACGAACGGCACCGCTTTCCAGGAGCGGAGCAACGAGCGCGTCCCCGTCGAGAGCAGCACCCAGCTGCGCCACCGCTATGCGATCGTGGTCAAGGTCCGCGACGTCTCGACCCGCGGCTTCATGGCGGAATGCGCGGAACTGGTCGAGATCGGCAGCAACGTGTCGCTCGACATCCCCGGTATCGGCCCGGTCCACGCCCAGGTGCGCTGGCAGATCGGAAGCCGGATGGGCGGCATGTTCCTCGATCCGATCAGCCTCCAGCATTGCGAATGGACCGCGACCCGCGCGGACGCGCCGCCGCTCGAGACCTGCTGAGCCGGTTCGCCGCGCCCCGCCGGCGATCCGGGCCATGCGATCTTCCTGAGGGTCTTGCGCCTTCTGTATTAGGCATCTAATACAGTCGGGAAGGAGGCCGACCTCATGCCGGACCAACCCAGCGAACCCTTGCCCGAGGCGATCGAGCGGATGACGGGCAAGATCGTCAACGCCCTCGTCATCGCCGCGGCGATCCTCGCCCTCGCAATCTATGCGCGCCCGGGCCCGCCGAAATATCAGGCCGTGGCGACCGGCGACGGCCGGGTGGTGCGGCTCAACACCGGCAACGGGACGATCGTCTCCTGCGACGCCTCGCGCTGCCTGCTCGTCCACAGCGGCGGCCACCGCCTCGACCGCGCCCCGAAGCAGCGCGCCCTCCCGCCGCAGCCCGCGCCGGCGCCGGCCCAGCCGCAGCCCGCCGCGCCCGCGCGCTAGGGCGGCGCCCTGGTGCGGACGGCGGGACTCGAACCCGCACGCCCCGAGGGGCAGGAGATTTTAAGTCTCCGGCGTCTACCGGTTTCGCCACGTCCGCACGCGCGCACCATGACAGCTTCGCCGCGCCGGCGAAAGCCGCGCGCCTCGATGGTGGGGGATCGTCGGGCATCGTCGATCATGGTGCGACCCATGTCGGCACCCGTCGCATTTTCGGAAGGCCCCGGCGGGCGCCGGAACGTCTATTCGGCGGCGTTGACGGCGGCGAGGTTCAGCCGCTCGCGCATTTCCTTGCCGGGCTTGAAATAGGGCACGCGCTTGGCCGAGACGTCGACCGGCTCGCCGGTGCGCGGGTTGCGGCCCTTGCGGGCGTCGCGGCCGCGGGTCGAGAAGGCGCCGAAGCCCCTGAGCTCGACGCGGCCGCCCTTGCGCAGCTGCTCGGTGATCGAATCGAAGAAGGCCGCGACGACGCGCTCGATCTCCTTCTGGGTGAGATCGGGATGGTCGTCGCAGAGCTTCTGGACGAGTTCGGAACGGATCACGGCTCCCCCCTCATGGTGCGGCCCGCACTGGCGCCGATGGAGACTGCCGCCCCCCGAGACGGCTAACTTCGATCAGCCTGTACGCAAAAGCCAAGGAAATCAAGAGCGATAAGCCCCCCGGTCAAGCGGCGGGCGCCCCTCGCGGAGCGCCCGCCGGATGAGGGTCAGGACTTGTCCTTCTGCTTCAAAGCCTCGCCCAAGATGTCGCCGAGCGACGCGCCGCTGTCGGACGAGCCGTACTGGGCGACGGCCTGCTTCTCCTCGGCGATCTGGAGCGCCTTGACCGAGAAATTGGGCTTCTTCGAGCGGTCGAAGCCGATCACCATCGCGTCGAACTTCTGGCCGACCTGGAAGCGCTCCGGGCGCTGCTCGTCGCGGTCGCGGCCGAGATCGGTGCGCTTGATGAAGCCGGTCGCGCCGTCGTCGCCGACCTGCACCTCGAGCCCGCCGTCGCGCACTTCCAGCACGGTGACGGTGACGACGTCGTTCTTCGACACGCCGCCGCCCGCGCCCGCCGCCGCGCCCTTGGCGACGCCGCCGCGCTCCAATTGCTTCATGCCGAGCGAGATCCGCTCCTTCTCGACGTCGACGTCGAGCACCACGGCCTTCACCATCTCGCCCTTGCGGTGCAGGTTCAACGCCTCCTCGCCGGTCACGCCCCAGGCGATGTCGGACATGTGGACCATGCCGTCGACGTCGCCCTCGAGGCCGACGAACAGGCCGAACTCGGTCGAATTCTTGACCTCGCCCTCGACCTCGGTGCCGACCGGGTGGGTCGACGCGAACGCCTCCCACGGATTGGCCTGCGCCTGCTTGAGGCCGAGCGAGATGCGGCGCTTCTCCTCGTCGACCTCGAGCACCGACACCTCGACCTCCTGGGAGGTGGAGACGATCTTGCCCGGATGGACGTTCTTCTTGGTCCAGCTCATCTCGGAGACGTGGACGAGGCCCTCGATCCCCGCCTCGAGCTCGACGAAGGCGCCATATTCGGTGATGTTGGTGACCCGGCCCTTGAACACGCCGCCGATCGGGTACTTCGCGGAAGCGCCCTCCCACGGATCCGCCTCGAGCTGCTTCATGCCGAGGCTGATGCGCTGGGTCTCGCGGTTGATGCGGATGATCTGCACCTTCACCGTGTCGCCGATGCCGATCACCTCCGAGGGATGGTTGACGCGCTTGTAGCTGATGTCGGTGACGTGGAGCAGGCCGTCGATGCCGCCCAGATCGACGAAGGCGCCGTAATCGGTGATGTTCTTGACCACGCCGTCGACCACCTGGCCCTCGGCGAGGCTCAGGATCAGGCCCGAGCGCTGCTCGGCGCGCGTCTCTTCGAGGATGGCGCGGCGCGAGACGACGATGTTGCCGCGGCGCCGGTCCATCTTCAAAATCTGGAAGGGCTGGGGGATGTCCATCAAAGGCGTGACGTCGCGGACCGGGCGGATGTCGACCTGCGAGCCGGGCAGGAAGGCGACGGCGCCGCCGAGATCGACGGTGAAGCCGCCCTTGACCCGGCCGAAGATCACGCCCTCGACG
>JAXDPC010000266.1:0-5696 GCA_034668525.1 Sphingomonadales bacterium | reverse complement strand
GGCCGCAAGTCCGTTCAGCGCCCTGAACCGCTCCTGCTGGTAGCTCGTGTATGCCATGCGTCCCGACAGGCTGGCGATGGTGTCGCCGGCGCGCACGGTATGGATCTGCAGCACCCGCGGCCGGATCGCCGCCGCCTGCTGCGGCGTGATCCGCCGCAGCGACGTCGCCATCGACTGGAACGGCCCCATGCCGGTGCCGGCGCGGGTGATCATCGCGAAATGATAAAAGTGGCTCGAATCGAACTGATAGGCGACGACGCTGACGTCGACCACGCCCTGCTGCGCCTGCACGCGGGTCGAGGAATAAGCGACCGGGATGCCGTTGATCGTCGTCGTCTGCGGCTGCGGATAGGGGATGCGGGCCTGCTGGCCGCCCAGCGCCTGGAACACCTGGCCGACATAGGCGGCGAGATCGCCGCTGTAGGGCAGGGTCGAGAATTGCGCCTGCCCGCTCTGCCCGACGATGCTGACCGCGCGCGCGCCGTTCTGCATCTGGAAGCCCTGCGGGATGGTGAATGCGAGCCTCAGATCGGGGTGGATGAAGTCGCGGCCTTCGATCACGCCCTGCTCGGGATCGTCGTCGAAGATCATGCCGTTGATCGCGGCGAGATGCTGCTCGCGGTTGCGGATCCCCTGGCCCATGCGGCCGGTGCGCTGCGCCTCGGCGGTCGACCGGCGGACCCGGTCGGCGCTGAGCGGATGGGTCCGCGCCCATGAAGGCGTCGAGCGCTGGTCGCCCGCGGCCCCGTGGAATCGCGGCTCCAGGTCGCTCCAGGTGCCCAGCGAGTTCAGGAAGCTCGCCGAAGCGGCGGGGTCGTAGCCGGCGGCGGTCATGTAGCGGACGCCGAACTGGTCGGCCTCCAGCTCCTGGCTGCGCGAATAGCGCAGGGTGACGAGCTGGCCTGCCTGGCCGGCGATCTGGCCGAGCTCGCCCGAGCCGGTGACGACGCCGACCAGCAAGGCGCCGAGCTGGGTGAGGATGTTGGAGCGCTGCCGCTCCGAGCTGTGGCGCGCTTCGATATGGCCGGCCTCGTGGCCGATCACCGAGGCGAGCTCGGCCTCGTCGTTCATCAGGCCGAGCAGCTGGCGGGTGAAATAGAGATAGCCGCCGGGCACCGCGAAGGCGTTCATGACCGGCGAGTTCAAGGTCGAGACGTGGAAGGAGTTGGCGCCGCCCGTGATGTTGGTGCGCGCGGTGACCCGCGCCGCGACGGCGCGGACATAAGCGGCGCGCGCGCCCTGGAGCTCGCCGCCGAACTCCTGGACGAGGGCCGGATGCTGCTGCGCGGCGGTCGCCTGGGTGGATTGCGAGATGCTGCGGGTTCGGGTCTGCGCCAGGCCGTCGCTCGCGCCGGCGAGGCTGACGAGCGAGGCGGAGAGCGCCATCAGCGCCTTGCTTCTCATCGGATGGTACTCCTTACACGGACGAAATCGTCCGCCGGAGAACACCGTTACGGCGCCGATTGTTCCTCGCCGGGGACTCCGCGCGAGGCTCAGCCGATGGCGAGATATTTCTGGCGGCGCTGGGCGCGCAGATCCGCGCGAGACAGGCCGGCGAGGCCGGCGAGCTCCTCCTCGATCGCCGCGCCGAGGCTCTCGATCGCTTCGGAAGGGGCGCGATGGGCGCCGCCCAGCGGCTCCGGGACGACGCGCTCGACGACGCCCAATTGCTTCAGATCGTCGGCGGTGATCTTCATCGCCTCGGCCGCATCGGCCGCCTTGTCGGGAGTGCGCCACAGGATCGAGGCGCAGCCCTCCGGCGAGATCACCGAATAGACCGCATGCTCGAGCATCAGCACCCTGTTCGCCGCGGCGATCGCGATCGCGCCGCCCGATCCGCCCTCGCCGACGACGGCCGCGACCATGGGAACGCCGATGGCGAGACACTGCTCGGTCGAGCGGGCGATCGCCTCGGCCTGGCCGCGCTCCTCGGCCTGGACGCCGGGGAAGGCGCCCGAGGTGTCGACCAGCGAGACGACGGGGAGGCCGAAGCGGTCGGCGAGCTGCATCAGGCGGATCGCCTTCCTGTAGCCTTCGGGTTTGGCCATGCCGAAATTGTGGCGCAGACGGCTGGCGGTATCGTCGCCTTTCTCGTGGCCGATCAGCATCAGCTTGCGGCCGCGGAAACGGCCGAGGCCGCCGACGATCGCCTGATCCTCGCCGAAGGCGCGGTCGCCCGCCAGCGGCACGAAATCCTCGACCAGAGCGGCGACATAATCCTTAAAGTGCGGCCGCTCCGGGTGACGGGCGACCTGGGTCTTCTGCCAGGGGGTCAGCCGCTGATAGGTCTCGCGCAGCAGCTTCTCGGCCTTCGCGCCGAGGCGGTCGATCTCGGCGTCGATGTTGAGCTCGCCCGCCGAGGCGGTCTCGCGCAGCTCGGTGACGCGCGCTTCCAGCTCGGCGATCGGCTTTTCGAAATCGAGGAAAGTGGCCATGAAGCGCGGCGGTTACGGCTTGGCGTCGGGCGCGTCAACGCGGCGGGCCCGCCGCGGCGGCGCGTCGGCGAGCGGGTGGCGGCTGTTGACCAGCTCGATCAGGCGGCGGCTGTCGACATGGGTGTAGATCTGCGTCGTCGCGATGTCGGCTTGGCCGAGGAGGAGCTGCAGGGCCCGCAGATCCGCCCCGCCCTCGAGCAGATGGGTGGCGAAGGCGTGGCGCAGCACGTGCGGGCTGATCCGCTCGGGCGGGATGCCGGCCGCCGCAGCCAGCTCGCGCACCAGCTGGTAGAGGCGGACCCGGCTGAGATGCTTCTTGCCCGAGGGGAACAGCCACGAGGAGTCGCTCGGCACGAGCTTCGACCACTCGCCCACGGCGGCGCGGGCGCGGTCCGAGATCGGCACCAGCCGCTCGCGCCCGCCCTTCCCCTTCAGGATCAGGAACGGCCGGTCCGGCGAGACCGCATTGCGGGGGAGCGAGACCAATTCGGTGGCGCGCAGGCCCGACCCGTAGAGAAGCTCGATCAGCGCCGAGAGCCGCGTCGCCTCCGGGGCCCCCTGCCCTTTCCGGCGCTCGATCTCGGTGAACAATCGATCGACGGCGGCGCGGTCGAGCACCTTCGGGAGCGGGCGCTCGGCGGCGGGGCGCGGCAGCGCCGCCGAGGGATCGTCGGAGCGCAGCCCCTCGTCGGCGAGGAAGGCGAAGAAGCGCCTGAGCGCCGCCGCCTTGCGGGCGACGGTGGCGCGCTTCAGCGGCCGCCACGCTTCTGCGAGGGTCTCCAGCCTCTCCGGCGGCGCCGCGGAGAGACCGCCGCCGAGCAGCGCCGAGGCGCCGCGCAGATCGCGCTCGTAGGCAAGCAAGGTGTTGCGCGCGGCCCCCGCCTCGGCGGCCATCATCTCCAGGAAAGCGGCGATCAGCCGGCGGTCGTCGCCGTCGCCGGTCACAGCCGCATCAGGGCTTCGGCCGCGATCATGCGCGCTTCATATTCGAGTCCCGACAGGCGAAGGGCGCGTACGATCCGGAACAGATAGGGCGGCGGCACGCGCGACCAGTCCGGCGCCTGCATGCCGACCGCGGCGAGCAAAGCGACGGTGCCGGGCTGGCGGGCGCGCACCGCTGCGTCGAGGGCGCGGGTCCAAAGGTCCTCCCGGCCGATCGGCATGCCGAGGCCGGCGGCGAGCTGCGAGGCCTCGTCGGCGCTGATCCGGTCGAGGCCGGCGAGGCCGGCGACGAGCAATTGCGTGCGGCGGTCGTCGCGGCTGTCGTCGGCCGCCTGGAAGGCTTCGATCGCCGCCGCGGCATCCACGGTCGGGCGCGGCGCGCCGACGGCGAGCAAGGCGCCGGCGAGCGGCTCGGCATCGCCGGCGGCGACGATCTCGCTCCAGCGCGCAGCCTCGTCGTCGAGACCGGCGCTGAGCATCGAGGCGATCAGCTCGTCGGCGTCCTCGCGCCGCTCTTCGCTCGGCCTGATCCGCGTCGCGGCGCCGGCAGTCAGGATGCGCCGGCCGTAGCGCTGCACCGGCCCCTCGCCATCGTCCCACAGGTCGCGAAGCGCGCGGATTCGCCGGTTGGCGTCGCGGTCGGCGAAGGCGGTGCGCAGGCGGCCCGCCGGTGTTTCGCCGGCGTCCTCCGCCTCGGCGCTCTCGAACAGCAGGCTCTCCATCTCGACCAAAGCGCTGCTCGAGAAGACGCCGAGAGCGGCGGCGACGAAAGCGGAGTCCATCCTGCGCTCGGCCGGGACCATCGGCGCGCGCGCGAACCAGGCCTGCATGCGCGGCCCGGCCTCGCTCACCAGCCGCTCGGGCACTTCCGCGCCGGTCGCGCCGGCGAGGCCGAAGCGCCAGGGGGTGAGGCGGTCGACCTCCTCCCAGCGCAGGCTGACCGCGCGGCGGCTGTCCGTGCCGGCGCCGATCACCTTCTCGGCGAGCAGCAGATCGGCGCCGCTCGCCTCGCCGCGGTTGCGGGCGCGGTCGATCAGCTCGCTCGCCCGCGCCCCCTCGCCGGCCAGGGCGGCGCAGATCGCGTCGGCCATGCCCCAGACCGGCTGCTCGCCGAGCCGGCGCCCGGGCTCGATCAGCGGGCAGAGCGCGCCCGGATCGGAGGTGGCGAGCGCGGTGTCGAGCGCGGCCTGGATCATCGCCGGCGTGTAGGCGACGACGTCGACCGCCTGGACGAGCGAGCGGGCGGCGTCGGCCTCGCCCATCCGCAGCAGCAGCGAGGCGCGGGCGGCGACCCAGTCGACCGGATCGACCGCGGCCGGCGAGGGGATTCGCGACATCAAGGCGCGGCGGAGCAGCATCGAGGCCCAGCGCGAGGGCAAGGGCGCCTCCAGCTGGCGCATCAGGCTGGCGAGGTAGGCGCCCCGGGCGGTGCCGAAGGCGTTCGGGCCGAGCCCCCAGTTGGACGAATCGAGCGCTCCGACCATGTCGGTGGGGCGGCGCAAATCGTCCGGCACGTCCTGCGTGTAGCTCGGGCGAAACCGCGGCAGCGCTTCGAGGTCCTGCTGCGCCGAATCGGTCACCTCCTGGACCGGCGCCTCGGCCGGCGACGGGGCCGGCGCCGCGGCGTTGCCGGGGTCGGCCGGAGCCGGGTCCGACGGCTCGGCCGGCGTGTCGCGCGGCTCCTCCTTCGGCGCCGGCTCGGGATCGCCGAAGCCGGGCGGGAGCAGGGATTCGGGCGTATCCTGCCCCAACGCCGGGATCGCCGCGGCGAGCGCCGCGACGCCGGCGATCGCTATGCCCCTAGCGCGCCAGCGCCGCATTGGTGACGTCCTGCTCGATCCGCTGGGTCGGCACCTCGGTGTCGATCGTCGACAGCCAGACGAGGAAGCCGACCAGCAGGACCAGCAGCACCAGGAGGAGCATGGGAAGCGGCGAACGGCGCCGGCGGGGCGGCGGGGAAAGCATGGACGATCTGCGCATGGCCGGCCTTTTGCCCCACCGGGCCGCTCCCTGTATAGCCCCAGAAAGGATGGCGAGCCCCCTTCCCCGCCGAGATCGCCCGATCGTGCTCGTCGGCCACATGGGCGCCGGCAAGACCAGTGTGGGGAAGCGCCTGGCGCGGCGGCTCGGCCTCCCCTTCGTCGACGCCGACGAGGAGATCGAGCGCGCCGCCGGCCGCTCGATCGCCGAGATTTTCGAGAGCTTCGGCGAAGCCACCTTCCGCGACGGCGAAAGACGGGTGATCGCGCGGCTGATTGCGGGCGGGCCCAAGGTGCTGGCGACGGGGGGCGGCGCCTTTCTGAACGACGAGACGCGGGC
>JAXDPC010000265.1:0-3004 GCA_034668525.1 Sphingomonadales bacterium | reverse complement strand
CGGTCGCCGATCTGACCGATCTTGCCCGAGATGCTCGGAATCGGCCGGCTTCCGCCCGGCGGCGCCAACGCCTGGCTGATTTCGCCCGAGCCCATCACGTCCGAATCGACCGTGTTGACGAGAAGGTTGAGCGTCAGCGTGGGGCTACCCGGGAAATTCTCGCGGCTCACTTGGAGCTGCGGAAGGCGATAAACGCCGGCTTTGGCGCCAGCGGCCGTCGCGGTCGAAGTCGTCGTCGGCTTGTCCAATACCTTTTCCATTGCCAGAAATCCTTTTCTTGGCATCAATTATCCAAATCGATAAGTGACTGCTCGGCGAGCAGGGCGCGCTTTATTTAGAGATGTCAAACAATCATCAGAGAATAATCGAATAATTCGAAAATCATGTTTCCAACTTCTCCAAGCGGCTTTTAGTCTGGACCGCCGTCACACTTTCTTGACGACTGCGCGCCCGCACGCGGGGGGCCTGCGGTGCGCTTCCATTTGCGCGCCCGGCATGTGATGCTCCCGACCCGATTCGAACCGTCGCGAGACGAGGAGGCGCACATGAACATCGAAGCCATCCTCCGCAGCAAGGGCTCGGAGGTCGTCACCGTCGACTGCGACACTCTGTTGCGCGAAGCCGTCGGCCTGCTTGCCGAGCGCCGCATTGGCGCCCTGCCGGTGATGAAGGACGAGCGGGTCGTTGGCATTATGTCCGAGCGCGACGTCATCTACTGCCTGCGCCGCGACGGCGCCGTGATCCTCGAATGGCCGGTCGAGCGAGTGATGACTTCGCCGACGATCACGGCCGAGCCTTCGATGCCGGTACTTGCGGGCCTTTCGCTTATGACCGAGCGGCGCATCAGGCATCTGCCGGTGGTCGAGGGCGGAGCGCTGGTCGGGATGGTGTCGATCGGCGACCTGGTGAAATACCGGATGGACCGGATCGAGGAGGAAGCCGCGGCGATGCGCAACTATATTCAGATGGCCTGAGCCGCCCCGGCCTTCGGCCGCATCAGCGCCAGCGCTTCCTCGACCGCCCGCCGCGCGAACAGGAACAGGAGGGCCGCATAGGCGGCCATGCCGAAGCAGGCGAGCAGCAGCAGCCGCGGCGCCGGTGCCAGCGGCGGCAGCATCCAGTCGAGCGCCAGCACCAGCACCGCCATGGCGAGCGCGGCGAACAGGCCCGGCGCCGCCGCCTCGGCGAGCTCGGCGCGCTTGGCGCCGATCACCGGCAGCGACATGGCGGCGGTCGCGGCGCAGAGCAAGGCCATGCCCCCCAGCCACGCCCAGGCGAGCCCGGCGATGCCCCAGCCGAGGCCGGCGACGAAGGCGGTGGGAAGGATCAAGGCCCCCACCATGCCGGTACGCAGCGCGACGCCGGGCTTGCCGAGCGCGTTGGTCGCCGGGGCGAACAGGATCTGGAGGGTCATGAACGGCATCGCCATTGCCAGCACCGGCACGATCCGCACCGTCTCCGCCCATTTGCTGCCGAGCACGGTCAGCACCAGCGGCTCGGCGGTGACGATCAGGCCCAGATAGAAGGGCAAGGCGACGAGCAGGATCAGGCGCACCGATTTCAGGAAGGCCGGCGCCAGCCTTTCGCTCTGCTCCTGCATCCGCGAATAAGCGGCGAAGGCGACGTCGTTCAGCGGCGGCACGAACTTGGCGGCGAGGATCTGGGTCAGGAACAGGGACGTCGTGTAGAGGCCGAGCTCGTGCGCCGAGAGCAGGCGCGCGCCGATGAAGACGTCGGCCTGGCTCTGGATGAACCACAGGAACTGGACGGCGACCATCGCGCCGCCGTAGCGGATCAGCGGCCCGGCGCCCTTGAAGCGGAAGCTCGGCCAGACCAGCGAGCGCGCGGCGATCGTCAGCCCGAGGGCGCGGGTCCAGAACAGCACCAGCGGGGCCGCGACCAGGGTCCAGACGCCCCAGCCGCCATAGGCGCAGGCGAGCGCGGTGCCGGCGCCGGCCGCGGCCGAGACCAGATTGACCAGGCCCTGCCGCCGGAACTCGATGTCGCGCTGGAGGAGGGCGCTCGGCAGCGCGATGAACGGCGTCGACAGATAGAGGAGGGCCTGCACCTGCAGCATCGTCGCGACCGCGGGCTGGCGGTAATAAGCCGCGGCGAGCGGCGCCGCGGCGAACTGGATCGCGGCGAGCGCGCCGTTGAGCAGGAGGAGCAGCCCGAACACCTGGCGGATCTGCTCGCGGTCGATATGCTTGCGCTGGACCAGCGCCCCGGCGAAGCCCCAGCCGTTCATCAGGCTGAGCAGCATCAGGACGACCTGGGTCATCGCGAACAGGCCGTAGTCGCTCGGGTCGAGCAGGCGGATGACGAGGAAGGTCGAGGCCCAGGTGACGAGCTGCGCCGCGACCTGGCTGCCCGAGCGCCAGATGACGGCGTTCTTCACGCGCTCGCCGAGCGGCGCCGCGACGCCGCGCTCAGGATCGATGTTCGGCTCCGCGCCCACCTTGTCCGGCCACTCTCTCTTCACGTGCTGCAGCAGGGTTCGCTTAGCCCAAAGGAGTTAAGTCCCTCTTAGGCAAGCCGTCGGAAAGTCCGCGAAAACTTCCGGATGGCCTTGAAGATCGGTTGGCGCCGCCTATCTCAGATCACGTCCGGGAGGCGGGGGCTTCGGCCTCGATCGTCGTTCGGGCCACTCTTTGAAAATCGAGGAACGAGGGCCCGCAAGGCGGCATTGCCGCCGACCGGGCGCCGGATCGGGCGCAGCTTGGGCTTCGCCTCCGGCTCGCGAGCCCCGCGCGCATGCGGATGCCTTGGCGTCCACATTCGGCGGAATTTCGCGAAAAAAGCCATTGACGGCCACGAAAGTCGCCCATATATGGCCCTCACCGGCGGGGCACTGGTTTGTGCCGAGCCCCGCTTGCGTCTCTTAACGATCGGTAACCCGGTTGCCCCTCAGGGGGGAAGGAAACGCGTCGGCTCTTTGACATTGTCGGTTTAGATGAAGGGACATGTGGGCGGCGGCCCCGGTCAGCGACAGCCTCTGGGTGTC
>JAXDPC010000264.1:0-19004 GCA_034668525.1 Sphingomonadales bacterium | reverse complement strand
CCTCCTCGCCGTCGGGGCGGTTGTTGACGACGAGCGTCACGCCGGCCGCGGCGATGGCGGGAATGTCGTCGGGCGCGACCTGCCGCGCGGCGACCAATGTCTGGTCATCGAGCCGGCGCATCACTGGCCGAGCGGCTCCAGCTCCGCGATCCGGGCCAGCACTTCGGGCTCGCCGGCATGGCGCCGCCGGACCGCGCGCCCGAGCGCGTCGATGCCCGGGCAGGCGACACGGATGCCGCGCTCGATCTGGCGGCGCCTGTCCTCGTCGCCCCACGGTTCGCCGAGGAAGTGCGCGCAGCCCTGCCAGCGCACGATATAGTCCTGGACGTCGGCGGGCATCCCGCGCGCCTCCGGATAGAATTCAAGCTCTGCGGCCGTCAGCGGCCGCGGCGCCGCGGCGCAGCCGGAGGCGGCGAGGAGGACGAGGGCGGCGACGAGCCTCATGCGGCCTCCCCGTGGGCGCGGATCACCTCGACGAAGGCGGCGCCGTAACGCTCCAGCTTGGCCGCGCCCACGCCGGAGACCTCGCTCAGCGCCTGCAGGCTCGCCGGCTTCGCGGCGGCCATCTCACGCAGGGTCGAATCGTGGAAGATCACGTAAGGCGGCAACGAGGCCGCGGCGGCGATCTCGCGCCGGCGGGCGCGTAGTGCCTCGAACAACGGATCGTCGGCCGGATAGTCCATGCCGTCGCGGGCGCGGCGGCGCCGCGCGCGCCTGGGCGGAAGCACTAGCTCGACCCTTTCCTCGCCCTTCAGGATCGGGCGCGCGCCGGGACCGAAGGAGAGCCCGCCAAATTCGTCGGCGCGCAGCGCGTCGCGCGCCATCAGCGCCCGCGCCACCGGCTTGACCAGGGCCAGCTCCTCCTCGTTCGCGATGCCGAACACGGAGAGGCGGTGGTGGCCGAAGCCGTGCACCTTGTCCGTCTCCTTGCCGGCGAGCACGTCGGTCAGATGCTGGATGCCGAAGCGCATCTCGGTGCGGAAGGCGGCGGAGAGCAGTTTGCGCGCCGCCTCCGTCGCGTCCACCGTGGCCGGCGGGGCGAGACAATTGTCGCAATTGCCGCAGCGCTCGGGCGGCGCCTCGCCGAAATGGCGCAGCAGGATGGCGCGGCGGCAGGTCCCGGCTTCGACCAGAGCGGCGAGCGCATTCAGGCGCTGGCGCTCGCCGGCGCGCCGCGACTCGGGCACCTCGGTCTCGATCCGCCGGCGCGCCAGCGAGAAGTCGGCGGCGCCCCAGAGCAGCCAGGCCTCGGCAGGCTCGCCGTCGCGGCCGGCGCGGCCGGTCTCCTGATAATAAGCCTCGATCGATTTCGGCAGCCCGGAATGGACGACGAAGCGCACGTCCGGCTTGTCGATGCCCATGCCGAAGGCGATCGTCGCCACCATCACCATGTCCTCGGAGCGCACGAACGCCGCCTGGTTGCGGGCGCGGACCTGCGGATCGAGCCCGGCATGATAAGGAAGGCACCGGCGGCCGCCGGCGCCGAGCTGCGCGGCCAGCGTCTCGGCCTTGTCGCGGCTCGTCACGTAGACGATGCCCGGACCCCGCTGCTCGTCCAGCAGCGCCTTGAGCTGCGCCCCGAGGCCGTCGCGCGGGCGGACATTGTAGCGGATGTTCGGGCGGTCGAAGCCGGCGAGGACGAGCCCCTCCTCGGGGATGCCGAGCTGGACGAGGATGTCGGCACGCGTCCTGTGGTCGGCGGTGGCGGTCAGCGCCAGGCGCGGGACGCCGCTCAGGCTGTCCAGCAGCGGCCGAAGCAGCCGGTAATCGGGCCGGAAATCGTGCCCCCATTCGGAGACGCAATGGGCCTCGTCGATCGCGACCAGGGCCAGATTCACCTCGGCGATCAGCTCGCGAAAGCCCGCTCCCGTCGCCCGCTCGGGCGCGACGTAGAGCAGGTCGAGCTCGCCGGCCCGAAGCCGCCGCACGGTCTCGGCCCGATTGTCGTCCGCCGATGTGAGCGAGGCCGCGCGCAGCCCGAACGCGTCCGCTGCCCTGATCTGATCGTGCATCAGTGCGATGAGCGGCGAGATGACGAGCGCAATGCCCTCCCGAGCCAGCGCCGGCACCTGGTAGCAGAGCGACTTCCCCGCCCCGGTCGGCATGACCGCGAGCGTGTTCTTCCCGGCCATCACGCGGCCGATCACCTGCTCCTGGACGCCGCGGAAGCGCTCGAAGCCGAAGGTGGCGCGGAGGATGTCGAGGGGACCGCTCACCGGCGGCCCGAACGCGTCGACCGAAGCAGCCGCGACTCGCATGAGTTGCGGATATGCGGAACAGATAAGGAACTCAAGATCATTCGCAAAGCGGCGGCCGGCCCTCGATCCACGGTACCAGCCGAAGCTGCGACAGCTCGAGCCGGGCGATCGGATGCGGCCACCATTCGAAGCCGCGCAGCAACGGCCGCACCTGACAGACGTCGGTGCGCGCGGAGCGGCGGTCGCCGTGCATCACCGCACGGTATGACAGCGCGCGGCCATAGCCGTTCTCGACCGTCAGCCAGCTGAGCCGGCCGCCGTCGAGCGCGAGGAAGGTGATCCGGATCTCGTCGCGCGCAACCGGAGGAGGCTGGGCCACGGTATCGCTGCCTCGCACCGGCACCGACACCGGCCCGACGGCCTCGTCATAGGCGCCGTCGTGAAAGGCGCGCACCAACTCGCGCTGAAATGCGTTGAGCGGCGGCGCCGGCCCGCGGGCGGTGACGTTGGCGCGCCCGCCGTCGTCGATCACCACCGTCACGGTCTCGCCTGGAACGAGCGAGATCGACTCGCTGCTTTGTTGCGCGGCGGCGGGTGCCGCCAGCAGCGCGCCCAGAAAAAGAAATCGGCTGAAAAGGCTCATGCGCCTCAAGCTATCAGCAGCCGACCGCGCGCGCCATCGCTTCGACGGCCCCGGCCGAGTCCATCCCGCTCTCGCGCACCAGCGTGCGCCAGGTGAAGAAGCTGAGCGCCAGCGCCAGCATCGCCCGCTGCCGGTCGTCCAGCCCCTCGCCCAGGACCTCATGCCATCCGGCCACCGGCGGACCGAAGCGCAGCGCGACGATCTCCCGCGTCGGCTGATGATGCTCGGCGTCGCGCATCACGCAGGCGGTCAGTTCGGCGTTGCGCGCGTACCAGGAATAGATCGCGTCGAGGCCGGTCCGGATGCGCCCGGCGCGGTCCGCGATTTCGCGCCACGGCGCGGCGTCCGGCATCGGATCCCGCTCCAGCGACGTGCCCGAGCAGGCCATGAGCAGGCTGCGGTCGTCGGGGAAATGGGCGTAATAAGTGTGGCGCTGAACGCCGGCGCGCCCGGCGACCATGCTGACCGTCGTCGCCGCGGGCCCCACCGTCCCGTGCAGGCCGATGGCCGCCTCGACGATCCGTCGCCGCGTCTCCGCCTGCTGCTCCGCGCGCCGTTTCAACGTGTATTTCCGCGCCATTGCCATTCCATTGCACAGCCTGGTGCAGCGATATTGACGGGCTGCCGCACTTTCGTTACACATCTATGTATTGCGATTCGGGCCGCCTGTCGATGGCAGGAGCGCGTGCAGGGAATTCATGGGAGGACGATCATGCAGACCAGGGTCGATGAGGTCGCCGAGGGCATCTACCGCTTCTCCACATTCGTGGCGGAGATCGCGCCGCCTGCCGGCTTCGCCTTCAACCAGTTCCTCGTGCTCGGCGACGAGCCCCTGCTGTTCCACACCGGGCACCGCCGGATGTTCCCGCTGATCCGTGAGGCGGTGAGCCGGGTCGTCGCGCCCGAGCGGCTGCGCTGGATCACTTTCGGCCATTTCGAGGCCGATGAATGCGGCGCGATGAACGAATGGCTCGCCGCCGCGCCGAATGCCGAGGTCGCCCACGGCCAGACCGGCGTCGACGTGTCTCTCAACGACCAGGCGGATCGGCCGCCGCGCGCCCTTGCCGATGGCGAAGTCATAGACCTCGGCCGCGGCAAAAGGGTCCGCTACATCGACACCCCGCACACGCCGCACGGCTGGGACGCCGGGCTGCTCTACGAGGAATCGACCGGCACGCTGCTCTGCGGCGACCTCTTCACCCAGCTCGGCGACAATCCCGCGCTGACCGATGGCGACATCGTCGGCCCGGCGATCGCGGCGGAGGAATTGTTCGGCTATTCGAGCCTCAATCCCGCGATGGGGACGACGATCCGCGGCCTCGCAGCGCTCGCGCCGAGGACGCTGGCGCTGATGCACGGCCCCTCCTTCGCCGGCGACGGCGGCACCGCGCTGCGCGCGCTGGCCGAAGATTACGACCGGCGGGCATATGCGCGGGGCTACGAGCTGAAGGCGGCCTGAGACGTCGCGCGCCGCGCCGCGAGCGGTCCGTCTATCGGCAGTTGATCCCGCTTGGCTGCTGCTCAAGCAGCTGCGGTGCGCTGAGCTCCAGGCGATCGATCGCGTGAGGCCAATGCTCGAAGCCGGTGACGCCGGGCAGGACCGTACAGGTGCTCGTCGCAGCCGAGCGGGTGCCCAGGAACATCCGCGCGCGATACTCGAACGCGCGGCCCGTGCCGTTCTCGACATGGAGCATGGTCATGCCTTCCCCGCCCGTCATCGAGAAGCGGACGGTGCCCTCCGGCACTACAGCCGACGGTTCGCCGCGCTCTCGGGTCCACACGACGAAACCGTTGCCGACGATCCGCGCCGTCACCGTCTCGCCCGCGGCGATCGGGAGCCGCTCGCTTGCCTGCTGCGCAACCGGTACTTGCTGCGCGGCGAGCTCCCCCGGAACGGCGAGAGCGGCCAGCGCGGTCATGAAGATTCGCCTCAACATCGTTATCCCCCTGCCGAGCCTGTAAGAGAGGCGATTTACGACGAAAGATCAAGGCCTTGGCTGCGCAGGGGACCTTATTCGGCCGCCTGCGCTTCCTCCTGCTCGCGCTCCGACTGCTGCCGGGTCCACATCTCGGCGTAGAGGCCGCCCTTGCGGAGCAGCTGGGCGTGGGTGCCGCGCTCGACGGCCAGGCCCTCGTTGAGGACGACGATCTGGTCGGCGTCGACCACGGTCGAGAGGCGGTGGGCGATGACGATGGCGGTGCGCCGCGCGGTGACGCCGCTGAGCGTCTCCTGGATCGCCGCCTCGGTGCGGCTGTCGAGCGCGCTCGTCGCCTCGTCGAGGATCAGGATCGGCGGGTCCTTGAGCAGGGTGCGGGCGATCGCGACGCGCTGCTTCTCGCCGCCGGAGAGCTTGAGCCCGCGCTCGCCGACCATCGAACCGTAGCCCTCGGGCAGGCTCGCGACGAAATCGTGGATCGCCGCGCCGCGCGCCGCAGCCTCGATCTCCGCCGCGCCCGCGCCCTCGCGGCCGTAGGCGATGTTGTAGCCGATCGTGTCGTTGAACAGCACCGTGTCCTGCGGGACGATGCCGATCGCCGCGCGCAGGCTCGCCTGCGTCACTTTGGAAATGTCCTGGCCGTCGATCGTGATCCGTCCCCCCTGCGGATCGTAGAATCGATAGAGCAGGCGCGACAAAGTCGACTTGCCGGCGCCGGAGGGGCCGACCACCGCCACCGTCTTTCCGGCCGGCACGTCGATGTCGATTCCCTTCAGGATCGGGCGCTCCGGATCGTAGGCGAAGGCGACGCCCTCGAACCGGACATGTCCGGCGGCGACGCGCAGCTCGGGTGCGCCCGGCACGTCGGCGATCTCCGTCGGCGTGTCGAGCAGTCCGAACATCTGCTCCATGTCGACCAGTCCCTGCCGGATCGTGCGATAGACCCAGCCGAGCATGTCGAGCGGGCGGAAGAGCTGGGCGAGCAGGGTGTTCACGAGCACGACGTCGCCGGTCGTGAAGTCGCCGCGGCTCCACCCCCACACCGTATAGCCCATCGCGCCGGCCATCATCAGGTTGGTGATGAGGGACTGGCCGATGTTGAGCCAGGCGAGCGAGGTCTCGTTCTTGACCGCGCGCTCGTTCAGGGCCCGCAGCGCGCCGTCGTAGCGGCGCGCCTCGCGCTCCTCGGCGCCGAAATATTTGACCGTTTCGTAATTGAGGAGGGAGTCGACCGCTCGTCCCACCGTCTGATTGTCGAGCTCGTTGATCTCCCTCTGCAGCTTCGCCCGCCATTCGGTGACGAAGCGGGTGAAGGCGATATAGGCGACCACCATCACCAAAGTCGCGATCACCAGTCCGCCGCCGAACTTCACCCCGAAGATGACGCAGATGACGGCAAGCTCGATCGCGGTCGGGGCGATGTTGAACAGCAGGAAATAGAGCATCATGTCGATGCTCTTGATCCCCCGCTCGACGATCTTGGTGAGCGCGCCGGTCCGCCGCTCGAGGTGGAAGCGCAGGGACAGAGCGTGAATGTGGCGGAACACCTGGTCGGCGAAGCGGCGGGCGGCGTCGAGCCCGACCTTCTCGAAGATCGCGTTCCGCACATTCTCGAAGAACACGCCGGCGAAGCGCGCCCCGGCATAAGCGACGACCAGGGCGATGGCGAGGCCGGCGGCATCGGTAAGGCCCGCCGACATGCGGTCGATCGCCGCCTTGTAGACGAAGCCGGTCGACAGCGAGACCCCCTTGGCCGCGAGCACCAGCACCACCGCGATCACCACCCGTGCCCGGAGAGCCGGGGCGTGCCTGGGCCACAGATACGGCAGGAAGCGCCGCAGCGTCCGCCAGCCGGGCCCTCGAGCGCCGCTGAGATCGGGAGAGTCCATCGCTCCCTAGATAGGCAGCGCCGGCCCGCGCGCCAAACCGCCTGCGGCGAACCGAGGAACGGCGTTCCTCATCAACGGTTTAGGGAGTCGAAGGAGCGGAAGCCATGTCCCCGGCGCTGTACGTCATCGCGATCCTCGGCTGCGGCGAAGGCGACGCGCCCTGCCAGCCCGTCCAGACGGCTGACGCGCGCTACGAGAGCCGCGAAGCTTGCATGGCCGCCACCGAGAGCATGCTTGCCCGGTTCGCGAGCCTCGATTTCCCCGTCGTCGTCGCCCGGTGCCAGGAGCAGGGCGCCGCCGCGGCGCCGCCGCGCGCCGCCGACCTGCGTCTCCCGGAGCCCGACCGCCGTCCCAGCGCCTGGGACCGCTGAACCGCCGGAACGCGGCGCGTCCGCGGCGGTTGTCTCCTGCAAGGCCCATCCAAGCGGAGAGCGAACATGCCCGTCAGCGAGCACCGCAAGAACGACATGCAGATGACTCAGAACCAGAAGAACCGGATGTCGGAAGACCCGGGCGACGGCGCCCGCGGCCGGGACGGCGAGGCGAAGGGCGGCAAGGAGCCGGCCGAGCGGATTCCCGAGGAGCAGAGCCAGAACCAGGGCACGATCGAGGCGTTCGGCGAGGAAGGCGCCGGGATCGCAGCGAAGGAGTGAGGCGATGAGCGACACCGAAACCCTCGACATGATCCACGAGGACGCGCTCCCCGGCCACGAGAGCGCCCTCGAGCCCAAGCCGGAATGGCAGCCGCGTTTTCCCGGCTCGGACCGCCTCGCGGGCAAGGTCGCGTTGATCACCGGCGCGGACAGCGGCATCGGCCGCGCGGTCGCGGCCCTGTTCGCGCGCGAAGGCGCCGATATCGCCATCCTCTACCTGTGCGAGCATGACGACGCCGCCGAGACCAAGCGGATCGTCGAGGCGGAGGGGCGGCGGGCGATCGTTATTGCCGGCGACGTCGGCGACAAGGACTTCTGCGGGCGCGCCGTCGCGCAGACCGTCGGAAAGCTCGGCGGGCTCGACATCCTGGTCAACAACGCCGCCGAGCAGCACCCCGACGAGGACATTCGCGACATCACCGAGGAGCAGCTCAAGCGAACGTTCCAAACCAACATCTTCGGCTATTTCTTCATGGTCCAGGCCGCGCGGCCGCACCTGAAGAAGGGATCGGCGATCATCAACTGCACCTCGGTCACCATGTACAAGGGTTCGGCGCAGCTGCTCGATTACGCGTCGACCAAAGGCGCGATCACCGCCTTCACCCGCTCGCTCAGCGAGAATCTGATCGGGGACGGGATCCGCGTGAACGCGGTCGCGCCGGGGCCGATCTGGACCCCGCTCAACCCGTTCGGCGGCTCGCCGCCCGAGAAGATCAAGGATTTCGGCAAGGACGTGCCGATGGGCCGCCCGGGCCAGCCGAACGAGGTCGCGCCCTCCTTCCTGTTCCTCGCCTGCCAGGATTCGAGCTACATGTCCGGCCAGGTGCTCCATCCGAACGGCGGCACCGTCGTCGCCGGCTGACCGCTTCGTGACGCGGCGGCATCCCTGGTGTAGAGCGCTCCCATGCGAGTGCCGACGAGGATGACGGATACGCATGCAGATGCGCTCCAGGCGGAGGGGACCGGCCACGGGAATCGCGATGGCCGGTGAAGCCGATCCGGTCCAGCGGCTGCTGCTCAAGCTGCGCGTGCGCGACGACGTTTCGGAGCGCGAGGAGCAGGTGCTTCGCGACGCCATATCCGGGACCGAGGAGTATCAGGGCGGCCGGACGATGGTCCGCGCCGGCGCCCCCATCAGCCAGAGCATGCTGATCGTCGAAGGGCTGGTAGCCCGCTTCAAGGATCTGAGCGACGGCCAGCGCCAGATCCAGGAGATCCATGTCGCCGGCGACTTCACCGACCTTCACGGCTTCCTGCTGAAGCGGCTCGAGCACAATGTCGGCGCGCTGACCCGCGTCCGCGTCGCTTTGGCGCCCCACGACGCCATCAGGCGGATCACCGAAGAGGAGCCGCACCTCACCCGCCTGCTCTGGTTCTCGACCCTGATCGATTCGGCGATCCAGCGCGAGAAGATCCTGTCGGTGGGGCGCCGCCCGGCGCTCTCCCGGCTCGCTCACCTGCTGTGCGAGCTGCGGGTGCGGCTGGAGCTGGTGGGCCTCGCCGAAGATGGGCACTTCGCGCTGCCGATCACCCAGCTCGACCTCGGCGACGCGACCGGCCTCACCTCCGTCCACGTCAACCGGATGCTGAAGCAGCTTCGCGACGACCGCCTGGTCACCTTCCGCGGCGGCCGGGTCACGATCCACGACTGGCCCCGCCTGCAGAAGGTCGCGGAGTTCGACACCGGCTTTCTCTATCTCGACAAGCGCCCGCGCTAGGCGGCCGCGACGAGGCCCAGCCGGCCGGCGGCGGGCAACCAGCCGGCGACGGGTTCGTCCCCGGCAGCCCCGGGCAGCGCTTCGAGAAAATCCATCTGCCACTCTGCCAGCTCGAGGAGCCGTACGCGCCAGCCGACGCGCGTTACGGCGACCCGCGTTTGCGCGGCTGCAGGCGCGGCGCAGGGCTCGTCCCGCCCGACCGCGTCGATCAGCGGCGCGAAGTCGAAATCGAGGCGCAACAGCCGCACCGTGTCCGGCATGCGCAGCGCGTCGCCCGCGCGGGGAGGCGCGGCGTCGGAGCGTGCGCGCGACACCTCCGCCAGCGCGCGCTCGAGCCGGGCGAGCTGCGCGGGCATGGCGAGCGGCGACCCCTGCTCCCGCGCCTCGGCTGGAGCCCGCTTCGCCAGATGATCCGCGAAGCCGGCCCCGAAGTCGTAGAGGCTGGGGCGGCGCGACGGATGCGCGGCGACATAGTCGGCGGCGAACAGATCGAAGGCGGTGTCGCCGGCGAGGCGGCGAAGCGCCGGATACTCCTCCCGCAGGCAGTCGAGCAGACGCGAGCGATAGGCCCGCGCATAGATTGCGACCCGGTCCGCCGACGCCAAGCGGCCGTGGCCGGCGACGATGTCATCCGCGATAGCCGCGGGCACGCCGCCGGCGAAGATGGCCTGCTGCATCCAATTCTGGATTTCGGAGAGCTCAGCCACAGGCGGCGACCGCATGCCCCGGCGCGGCGCGCGCCCGCTTCGCCTTCGCCAGCTCCGCCAGCATCTCGTCCCAAAGCGGAATGTCCGCGTCCCACTCCAGCAGCGTCGAGACTCCGCCGGTCCGCTCCTGGGCCAACGCGTAGAGCGGCCAGACCTCGTCGCGCACGGGCTTGTCGTGCGTGTCCATGAAGTGGGTGCCGCAATCGGTGGGACCTGCGAGATGGACCTGGACGACACGCGCGGCGGGGATCGCCTCGATATAGGCCTCGGCATCGAATCCGTGGTTCATCGCGCTCACCCACACGTTGTTGACGTCGAGCAGCAGCCCGCAATCGGCCGCCTCCGCCATCCGCGCGAGATACTCCCATTCCGGCATCTGGTCCGAGCGGAAGCGCAGGTAGGAGCTGGGATTCTCCAGGATCAGCGGCCGCCCGAGCCGGTCCTGGACGTGGCGGATGCGGCCGACGACGTGGCGGAGGCTGGCCTCGGTGAGCGGCATCGGCAGCAGATCATGGGTGTTGTGGCCGCCGATCCCGGTCCAGCAGAGATGGTCCGAGATCCAGGCCGGCTTCACCCGCTCGGCGAGCGCGGCGAGCGCATCCAGATAATCCTCGTCGAGCGGCGCCGCCGAGCCGATCGACAGCGACACGCCGTGCATCACCACCGGCCGGTGCGCCGCCACCCGATCGAGCACGGCCGAGGCGAAACCGTGATGGCCGAGGAAATTCTCGCTGACGATCTCGAACCAGTCGACGCCCCACTCGTCCGGCGGCGTCCGCATCAGATGCGCGAAATGGGGGTCGCGCAGCCCCACCCCGTCGCCGAGGTGGGGGAGGCCGAGACGCGGCGCCGCCATCAGGTAGAAGGCGGGAAAACGAGGCGCAGGTCGTTCGCCGGCGGCTGCGGCTCGGGCTGCTTGTGGTTCGCCGCCACCGCCTTGGCGAAGGCGGCGTAAGCGATGTCCGCGACCGCGTCTCCGACCTTGTAGTCGAGCGTGCCGATCGGCGCGGAAGTGATCTTGCCGTCGATCGTGTCGAAGGCGAAGATCTGCATCGTCCCTTGGGTCGGGTAGAGCTGCGAGGCCGAGATCGGCACGGCGCAGCCGCCGAAGCCCTTGCACTTATTGTCGCTCGGCGCGGAGTAAAGCGGGCCGCCCGAAGGGGTCGGCGGAGGCGGCGGGCCGCCGCACAACCCGCCGAAGGCGCGCAGGCTGAGCGCGGTCGAGCCGCAGCCGTTGGAGCTGCAATTGCTCCCGCCGCCGCCGGAGCTGCCGCCGCCGCTCGAGCTGCAATTGCCGCCGCCCGTCACCAGCTGGACGAAGCCGCAGCCGCCCTGGGCGTGGCAGTTGTTCGAGCCCTTGCAGGAATGGAAGATCTTCGGATCGGCGCAGCTGTTGCCGCCCGCGGTCTCGAAGGCCAGGCCCTGGCAGGCATGCTTCAGCACCCCCGGCGCCGGCGTGCCGATGCCCTTGCGCAGGTCCGGGCATTTGCCGAGCACCGCCCAGGCGATCGCCATGCGGTCGCCCGAGCCGACCATCGAGGGATAAGGGAAGAGCGGCGGGGACCCTTGCGGATTCCAATAGTCGCCGAGCACCGTCGTCACCCCGGCGATCGCGCCGACCACCGCCTCGCTGAGGACCTTGCTGCTGTTCGCCGCGTCCGCGCTCATCCGGGTCAGCGCCGCCGCCACCGCGTCCGGGCCCGGCATATTGTCCTTGTAGGGATTGGTCGCCCAGTCGGCGGTCTGGAGCTCCTCGGCGGTGAACACGCGCGGCGCGCCCTTGCGGTCCCAGGTCGTGATCGATTTGGCGTCGATCATCGCCTTCACTTCGGTGAAGCGCTCATAATGGTCCGCGCCGTCATTTTCGAAGCGCGCCGCGGCATCGGCGGACGGGACCAGAGCGCCCTTGTCGTCATAGCTGGGATAGTCGGAGCGGAGCGCGTCGTCGTCCGGGCAATAGATCGGCTCGACCGCGGCCAGCGCCTGAACGTGCTTCTCGAGGACGCTGCCTTCGCCCTGATCGGTGATCGCGTCCATCATCGCCACCATCTGGCTGAGGGCGATGTCGGGATAGGTGGTCGCCACGACCGTGTTGAAGCCCATGAACTCGCGCATCGGGTGGCCGCCGCTCACCGCGTTGAACAGGTCGTTCTGCACCGGCGGGCTCGCCTGGACGTCGGCCCAGATTGCATCCCACATCGAGACGCCGTCTTCATATTGCAGGTTCAGATAGTCGTAATAGCATTGGTACATCCAGCCGATGGTGCCGAACAGCGGCAGGCCCTGGGCGGGATACCAGTCGGCGAACGGCGCCTTCGGGAAATATTTGCCCTTGTTCGCTTCCGGGATGTCGGCCTGCGCGACCTTTTCGGGCGCTTCGATCGCGATGAAGAGGCGGATCCGCTCCTCGTCGAGCGGGCCGACGTTCACCTTGAGATCGGCGCTGCTCTTGGTGTCCCTGAGGTCGATGATGTGCGGGATCACGCTGTTGTTCGGGCCGTAGCAGGGCCAGCCATATTCGCCGTCCTGGAGCCGCTCGAAATCGGGATGCACCCCGATCACCGAGGCCATGTTGGCGGCCATCTGGAGATGAAGCATCTCCTGGATGAACACCGAGAAGACGATGTTGAAGGCCCGCTCGTTGTCGGTCTTCGGCTCGGCCGAGGATTTGGCGCCGGGCCAGATCCGTCCCTGGTAGAGCTGACTGTTGCGGCCGGTGATCGGGTGCCAGCCCTCGATCGAATAGAGGCTCGTCATGTAGAGGGGGATCGTGAACAGCTCGACGTCGACCGCCGCCTGCGCGATCTCCTTGAGGACAATGCGGTCCATGTCGCGCAGATCGGGGTCGCGGATTTCCTGTGCGCTCAAGCTTGCGGTGCGGGCCATGCGGGTCCCCCTGGCGGCGCCTCTTGCACGGTCCCGCGGGCGCGTTGCGGCCGGAGACGTCAGCGGCGCAGGCACCCCCCGCGACTCTCTCACCCCCGTAACGAACAGGCTATATCGGACACGGCCGCAGTCAATGGCCGCATCTCTTCCCTTTTCGCGAGAGCGCGTCGGCAACTCCCCGAAAAGCGCGGAAGATCGCGCTTCGCGCTGAGCAATATTTACGGGACGATGCGCGGTCTAGTCGAACAGCTCCTCGAGGAAGCTCTTGCGGCGCTTGTGCGGGCGGTGGTGGCCGTAATCGCGGCCGCGGTCGGAATAGGGATCGCCATAGCCCGGCTGCTGCTGCGGCATGGCCGCCTGGCGCGGCGCCGGGGCGGCGGCAGCCGGGACGTCGGCGGCGCTTCGCTCGATGATCTTGTCGAGCTCGCCGCGGTCGAGCCAGACGCCGCGGCAGGTCGGGCAATAATCGATCTCGATATTCTGCCGCTCGCTCATGACCAGTGCCGTCCCGTCGACCGGGCAAACCATCGGACCGTCCGCCATCCAAATATCTCCTTCGTGTTCCGGGCCTAGCTAGGTGCCCCGCGCGACGCGCGCAATGCCGCCCAGCCTCGCCGAAAGTTGGGAATTTCTCCCGCAGGTTGGCGCGGCGCTTCGGGTCGCAAAGGCCGGGGAGCAGCAGAATCCGCGGTTTTCCGCCGTTTGCTGAACTTGGCATGCGCCATGCTGAACTGCTGGCATGGCCGTCGGGATCGTCCGCCGGCCGGTTCAGGGAGAAAGACAATGACCTTCGCCACCACCCAGCAGCTCGCCCTCTCGCTCGTCGCGGCCCTCGTGACCAGCGCCATCTTCGTCTCCGCCGCGATCGGACCGGTCGTTCAGTTCGCCTGAACGTCCGGCGCCGGCCGCCAGTCCCAGCAACTCCATTCCGACCAGGAACAAGCATCATGACCCGCTACGCACTCGACCGCCCGAACCGCAGGCTGATGGGCGTCTGCTCCGGCTTCGCCCGCGCCTTCGACGTCGACGTGACGCTGGTCCGCGTCGCGACCGTCCTCAGCCTGTTCGTGCTCGGCCCGCTGACCATCCTGATCTATTTCGTCGCCGGCTTCATGGCTCCGGACGCCTGAGCCTTCCCCCGGCGCGGCGCGGCCGATAGGCTCGCCTTATGCGCCGGTCGATCGCCCATCTCGCCCTCGTCGTCAGGGATTATGACGAAGCGATCGCCTTCTACACCGGCAAGCTCGGCTTCGCCCTCCTCGCCGACGAGCATCAGCCCGAGCAGGACAAGCGCTGGGTGCTGGTCGCCCCGCCCGGCTCCTCCGGCACCGCGCTGCTCCTCGCCCGCGCCGCGACGCCGGAACAGGCCGCCTTCATCGGCAACCAGGCCGGCGGCCGCGTCTTCCTGTTCCTCGAGACCGACGATTTCGACCGCGACTTCGCCGCCATGACCGCCGCCGGGATCCGCTTCGTCCGCTCGCCCAAGCAGGCGCCCTACGGCACGGTCGCCGTGTTCGAGGACCTCTACGGCAACCTTTGGGACCTGGTCCAATTCACCGGCTGACCGGATATCTGCGCCTGGCGCTGATCAGCCTTGCCGCGGCCGGCGTGGCGACCTTCTTCGCCACCGTCCTTGCCGCGTGGCTCGTGATTGCGCTCACCTCTTTGAACGAGACCGGCGGGGTCCAGGCGCTCATCATCGCTTTCCTGCTGCTGCCCTGGATCGCGATATTCAGCATCAGCGCCACGCTGGCCGTCATGCCGGCCGTGACTTCCGCCGCCGCGCTGGTAGGTGCGGTGCTTTGGAATCTGGGCGGCAGGCACGCCTATGCCCGAATGCGGAGGGTCTGGATCGCGGTCGGAGCCCTGTTCGGAATCGCCGTTTTCGGGGCGATGGAGATAGGGATGGTCCCGGATGTCACGGGGATGCTCCACCAACCGGGACGCGCGCAGCTCGCGGCGAGCTTCATCCTTAGCGGGGCGGGCGCCGCGCTCGTCTTCCGCGCAGGCCTCAAGTTCCTTGCGCTGTTCTTCCTGCCCGAAGAGGCCGAGCGGGACGCGTGAGACGGCTTTCACGCCAAGGCCGACCCGCCTAGACCCCCCGCCATGGATCAGCCGATTCCTGTCACCCAGATCGCGCACCTCATCCAGCTCGCGATCGCGCCGGTCTTCCTGCTCGCCGGCGTCGGCGCGATCCTCAACGTGCTGGCGCAGCGGCTCGCCCGCGTCGTCGACCGGGCCCGGGCGCTCGAGGCGGAGCTCGCCTCGTACGACGAGGCGGCGCGGGGACGGGCGCTGTGCGAGATCGCCTTGCTCGAGCGGCGGATGCGCGTCGTCAACCAGGCGATCAGCGCCTGCACGGCCAGCGCCCTGTTCGTGTGCCTGGTCGTCGCCTTGCTGTTCGTCGCGGACCTCACCGAATTCGCCTTCGGCCAGATCGTCGCGATCCTGTTCATCGTGACGATGCTGTTCCTGATCGTCGGCCTGGTGCTGTTCCTCTACGAGATCCGCCTCGCCATGCGGTCGCTGCGCGCGCGCCGCGGCGCCGGTCGGCAGGAGGGGCGCTGACGCCTATTCGGCGGCGATCTGCGCCTCTAGCGCGAGCGCGCCGGCGACGTCGCGGGCATAGTCCGCGATCGCCTCGTCGAGGCCGCGCAGCAGGATGCCGCGGCGGCTGGTGAGCACGGTCGCGGTCCCGCGCGCGCCGTCCTGCGCGACGATCGCGGCCGGGTCGAAGCCGGCCGCTTCGGCGATCCGGCAGGCGAATTCGTGCCAGCTGACATCGCCTTGGTTGGCGAGGTGCCAGAGGCCCTTCTCGCCGTCGACCAGCAGGTCGAGCGTCGCATGGCAGAGATCGGGAACGAAGGTCGGCGAGATGCGGGTGCGAGAGCAGGCGCTGAAGCTCTCGCCCGCCGCGAGCGCCGAGAGGACGGCCCAGGCGAAATTATGGCGGTCCCAGGGTCCGAAGAAGGCGCTGGTGCGGATGACCAGCGCCTCGCCGTGCGCCGCGAGCACGCGCCCTTCCCCCTCGGCCTTGGCTTCGCCATAGGCCCCGGCGGGGTTGACGGCATCGTCCTCCTGGTACGGACGGCCGAGGGTCCCGTCGAACACCAGATCGGAGGAGAAAGTGACCAAGGGGATGGTCCGCGCGGCGCAGGCGCGTGCCAGCTTGTCCGGCCCTTCCGCGTTCCAGGCGAAGCAGGCGTCGCGCTCGCGCTCGGCGTCGGCGACGCGGACGAAGCCGGCCGTGTTGATCACCGCCCAAGGCTGGCGCCCGTCCAGCGCGGCTTCGATCGACGCTTCGTCGCAAATGTCGAGCTCTTCGCGGCTGGTCAGGCAGAAGGGGAGCGCGCGCTGCTCGCAGATGCGGGCGAAGGCGTTGCCGAGCGTGCCGGTCGCCCCGGTGATCAGCAGCCTGCGCCCGCCCCACTCCATCGGCTTGCAGCGTCCGTTCCACGCGTAGAGCCGCGGCGGGCGGCGCCACCAGCCCGGAGAATCGAGCGCCGGATGATCGAATTCGCGGCCGTGCCCATAGGCTTGCGCCGCCTTCGCGATCGCCGTCGGCCGCGGCGCCGCGCCGCGCACGTCGTAGGCCCCGCAATCGTAGGTCCCCCGCCGCTCGGTCAGCAGCGAGCGCCAGTCGACATTGCCGAACGTCGACCACATCGTGACGGCGCGGAGGTCGACGCCCTCGGCGCGCAGCGCGCCGGCCGTCTTCCAGACCTCGGCGAACCAGCGCAACTGCTCGTCGCGGGTGCAGCCGTGATGGACCTCGGTGATCGCGATCGGGATGCGGTAGCGCTCCCAGGCCTCGCGCAGGCGCGGCCCGATGCCGGTGTCGCTCTCCAGCCTTTTCACCCGCACCGCCTCGGCGTCGACATAGCGGTCGCGCCGGTTTCCGCCGACCTGGTGGCCGGGATAGAGGTGGAGGCGGTGATCGAGGAAGCGCTCGCTGGTGAGGTAATGGTTGATGCCGAGCATGTCGGGAGTCGCATCGCCGCCTTCCAGCGCCTCGAGGTCCGCCCGGCCGACGCCAGCGTCCGTCAGGATGCCATGCCAGTCGTGCGCCTTGGTAACGCGCCCGCAGAGCAGGTCGAGGCTGAGCCAGCGGCGCCCGTTCTCGTGCTGCGCCTGGTGGCGCAGCGGCGCGGTCGAGAAGGTCTTGCCGAGGTCCTCGGTCTGGACCAGCTCGGCGCCGGGGATGCGGGCGCGGATCGCCTTCATCGCCTCCAGCGTGCCGCGGCATTGGCCGACCAGGCATTTGAGGAAGGTGGGATAATCCCGGCCGTGCGGGTACCAGTGGCCGTAGAGCCCGGAGAAGCGCGCGGTGGTGAGCGGCTCGTTGACCGGGGTCCAGCGCCTTATCCAGGGATAGCGATCGGCGACGCGCGCGGCGTAATCGGCGAGCTTGGCCGGGAAATCGGGATCGAGGAGACCGGTGTAGAGCGGACCGGAGCCGTGGTGGAGCAGGCCCCCGATGACGTCGATGCCGCGCTCGCGCAGCATCTGGAGCCGTTCGTCCTGCCACGAGAAATCGAGCTTGTCCGGGCTCTCGGGAGCGACCGCTTCCCAGAGGATCGGATAGCGCACCGCCTTGACGCCGAGGCCGGCGATCAGGTCGATATCGTCCTTGCGGCCGTGGTGCCCCGTCTCCCTTGTCTGGTCCCGATACGAATCGCCCACACGGACGATCGTGCATTCGACTCCGCCCCAGAGCGCCATCGGAGCCGGCTCGACGTCCATCCACAAACCCTGTCCCGGACCGCCGGAAGGTGACGGTCGAGCAACGAACGGAGTCGAAGCGGCCCGGGTTCCAGTCGAATCGCCGACGGCTAAAGTAGATCAGACGGATTCCGGCTGCCGCCGAAGCAGGCCGAAGCTCCGTCTTGCGCGGCGACGGGCGATGTTGCACCGTCCGCACCCGCCGCCCGCCCCCTCAGCTTCCGGAAAGCCGCACCCGATGACCAGAGGCATCGCCGCCTTCGCCCTGCTCCTGCTCTCCACCGCCGCCTTCGCCCAGCCGGCCCCAGCGCAGCGGCGCAGCGAGCGCCAGGCGGAGCCGCAGGCCTGGGACGTGGCCAACCCGCCCCTGCCGCGCCGCGAGGTGCGGATCGACGTCAGCGAGGGAACGTGGATGAACCTCGACGTCAGCCCCGACGGCCGGACCATCGCCTTCGACCTGCTCGGCGACATCTACACGCTGCCGATCGGCGGCGGCCGCGCCACCCGCATCTCGGAGGGCCTGCCGTTCGAGAGCCAGCCGCGTTTCTCGCCGGACGGCCGCCGGATCGCCTTCACCTCGGACCGCGGCGGCGGCGACAACATCTGGGTGATGGACGCGGACGGGCAGAACCGCCGCGCCGTCACCCGCGAGACGTTCGAGCTGCTCAACGGACCGACCTGGTCGCCCGACGGCCAGTATATCGCGGCCCGCAAGCATTTCACCACGCAGCGCTCGCTCGGCACCGGCGAGATCTGGCTCTACCATGTCAGCGGCGCCGGCGGCGGCGTGCCGCTGGTCACCCGGCCGAGCCCGCAGCACCAGAAGGAGCTCGGCGAGCCGGTGTTCGCGCCCGACGGCTCGGCCATCTACTTCAGCCGCAACACCACGCCCGGTCCGATCTTCCAATATGCGCAGAATTCGAACCTCGAGGTCTTCGCGATCGAGCGCTACGACATGCGCACGGGCGAGCGGACGCAGGTCGCCGGAGGCGCCGGAGGCGCGGTCCGCCCGAATCCTTCGCCGGACGGGCGCTATCTCGCCTTCGTCCGCCGCGAGGGCGGCCGCTCGCGGCTGTTCGTCAAGGACCTGCGCTCGGGCGAGGAGCGCCGCATCTACGACGATATGGACCAGGACCTGCAGGAGACCTGGGCGGTCCACGGCGTCTATCCGCAGATGGACTGGCTGCCCGACGGCAGGACCATCATCTTCTGGGCGGGCGGGCGCATCCGCCGGATCGGCGTCGACGGCTCGGGCCTCGCCGAGATCCCGTTCCAGGTCTCCGACACGCGCGAGGTGATCGATCCGCCGCGGCCGCAGGTGGAGGTGGCGCCGGAGATCTTCACCACCCGCATGCCGCGCTTCGCTACGACCTCGCCCGACGGCAGCCGAATCGTGTTCGAGACGCTCGGGCGGCTCTACGTCCGCGAGACCGCCGGCAATTCGGCGCCCCGTCTGCTGACCGCGCCTGACGGCGATTTCCAGCTTTTCCCGACCTGGTCGCGGGACGGGCGGACCGTCGCCTTCGTCAGCTGGAACGACCAAAGGCTCGGCGAGATCAGGACGGTCGCGGCCGACGGCTCGAACATGCGCACCGTCACGCGCGAGCCCGGCCACTACCGGCGCCCCCGCTTTTCACCGGACGGCCAGACC
>JAXDPC010000263.1:0-7435 GCA_034668525.1 Sphingomonadales bacterium | reverse complement strand
CACGCTTCGTGCGGCAGATGCGCCTCCTGGCCGGCGCCGAGGTGGATGTGGCTGCCCTGCGCGAAAGCGAGCGCGCCGAGCCTGGCGGGTTCGGACGAGTTGCGGTGGATGCGGACGTCGTCCATCGCGAGGCCGCTCATCGCCTCGATGTTGGTCTTGAGCGGCTCGGGAAGGCTGTTGGCGGGCGCGAGGCCGTGGCGCGGCGAGACCGGAGCGAGGCCGTGGCGCGGCGAAGGCGCCGCCGGAGCCCGCCCCGCCGGCTGCCGGGCCGGTGCGGTCGCCCTCGTCCGCGCCTCAGGGCGGCTTTGCTGCTGACGGACAGGAGTCATCGGCGCGGACCTCCGGCGGGCAGCCTACGCCTCGCGCCCCGGCGGCGCCAGCCGCTCTTGCGCCGTTCCCGACCATCCTCACCGCGGCGTTAACCATTTCTTTGGACCCGGTGGCCGAAACAGCCTCACGACAGGCGAAAACAGGGGAGCATGTCATGGGTACAAGCGCGAAATCGGCCGCCTTCCTGATGGAAAGCCTGGTCTCCGAAGCCGCCGCCGGCGATGCCGACGCCCTCTACCGGCTCGGAGTCGCTTATTCGACCGGGACCTGCGGCACCGAGATCGACCTCATCGAAGCGCATAAATGGTTCAACCTCGCCGCGCTGAACGGCAGCGACCTCGGCCAGCAATGCCGCGCCGACATCGCCGAGGAGATGACCGCGCGCGAGATCGCCGAGGCGCAGCGCCAGGCGCGGGCCTGGCTGTCCGAGAGCTGGCGCCGGGTCGCCTGAGGCTCAGCCGCGCCGGAACGGCGTGAAGTCGCCGAGCGCGGCGATCTCCCGCAACGCCGCCCGCCGCTCGACCTCGAGGAAATCCGCGACCGCGTCCCTGAGCCGCCCGTCGGCCAAATAATGGGCGGAGAAGGTCGGCACGGGCCGATAGCCGCGGCTCAATTTATGCTCCCCCTGGGCGCCGGCTTCGACCCGCGCCATATCGTTCGCGATCGCCCATTCGATCGCCTGATAATAGCAAAGCTCGAAATGCAGCGCCGGAACGTCGGTCAACGTGCCCCAATAGCGGCCGTAGAGCGCATCGCGGCCGATCAGGTTGAGCGCGCCCGCCACGGGTTCTGCCCCGCGATAAGCGAGGATGAGCAGCAATTGTTCGCTCAATCCTTCCCCGAGCAGCGAGAAGAAGGCCCGGGTGAGATAGGGCCTACCCCATTTGCGGCTGCCCGTGTCCTGGTAGAAGGCCCAGAAGGCGTCCCAATGCGCCTCTCGGATCTCGCTCCCGCGCAACAGCCGCACCTCCAACCCGTCGAGCGCCGCCGCGCGCTCCTTCCGGATCGCCTTGCGCTTGCGCGACGATAGCGAGGCGAGGAAGTCGTCGAAGCTCGAATAGCCGTCGTTCAGCCAGTGGAATTGGGTGTCGATCCGGATCAGCCAGCCGGCCCGCTCGAACAGCTCGACCTCCCGCGGATCGATGAAGGTGGCGTGGGCGGAAGAGAGGCCGTTCTGGAGTACGAGCGCCTCGGCCGCGCGGATCAGGGCCGGCGCCAGCGCCTGCTCCGCGGCGAGCAGCCGGCGCCCCGGCACCGGCGTGAACGGCACCGCGATCTGGAGCTTGGGATAATAATCCCCGCCCGCTCTTTCGTAGGCGTCGGCCCAGCCGTGATCGAAAACATATTCGCCCCGGCTGTGGATCTTCGCATAAGCGGGGAGCAAAGCCGCCGGGCGCCCGTCGCCGCCGTCGATCGCGAGCGGCGCCGGCTGCCAGCCGGTGCCGGGGCCGACGCTGCCGCTTTCCTCGAGCGCCGCGAGGAAGGCATGGGTGGTGAACGGGTTCGCATCGCCCGCGCAGCGGTCCCAGTCGGCCGCCTCGAAGGCTGCCACGCCTTGCGCCACCCTTGCGAGGATAGGGGGCTCGCTCACCTGTCCTCGTAGATGATCTGGTCGGCCTCGCGTGCCGCCGTCTCGCGCTGGCCTTCGCCGCGTACCGTCCAGGTCAACACCGGCAAGCCGCGCCGCCGCTGGTCGCGCGCGAAGGCGGAGGGCAGGTCCCGGACGTCGTAAGCGAGGAAATGCGGTCGCGCCCGCCACAGCGAAAGCCGCCGTTCGAAGCCGCCGTGGATGCGGCGGCGCTTGCGCTCGGTGACGACGAGGCCGCGGGTGATGCCGCGCCCGTTCCGCCAGAACCAGCGGCCCACTTCGGGGTTGAACGACATCACCGCCATCAGTCCGGGATAGTCCCGGACGGCGCGGAGCACCGAGGCGCAGAGGGCGGCGACATGGCGCGACGGCGCCTTGACCTCGATCAGAAGCGGCGCGCGGGAATCGACGAGGTGGACGACGTCGATCAGGGTCGGGATGGTCTCGCCCGCCCCTGCGAGCGCGATCCCCTGCAGCTCGGCGGCGGTTCGGTCGCGGACGCGACCCGCCTCGCCGGTGAGGCGCTTCAGATCGTAATCGTGGAACACGATCGCCTCGCCGTCGCGGCTCGCCAGGACGTCCAGCTCGATGCCATGGCCGGCGGCGACCGCCGCCTCGAAGGCGGCGCGGCAATTCTCGACGACATGCGCGCCGTGGAGGCCGCGATGCGCGAAAGGCTGCGCCGTCAGCCAGTCGATCCGCGCGGCGACCGGGGGCGGGGCGAAGAGATCGTCAAGCAGCCTTGACGGCGACGATCGCATCGACTTCCACCGCGGCGCCGAGGGGGAGGGCCGATACGCCGACCGCGGCGCGCGCATGCCGGCCGGCCTCGCCGAAGACCTCCTCCATCAGCTCGGACGCGCCGTTGGCGACCTTGGGCTGGTCCGTGAACGAGGCCGCGCTGTTGACGAACACGCCGAGCTTCACGATCCGCTCGACCCGGTCGAGGCCGACCGCCTTGTCGATCTGGGCGAGCAGCATCAGGCCGCAGGCGCGCGCGGCGCGGATTCCGTAAGCGAGGTCGCGGTCCTCGCCGACCCGTCCGGTGAGCAGCTGCCCGTCCTCGAAGGAGACCTGTCCCGAAATGTGGAGGAGATTGCCGGCGAGGACGGCGGGCACATAGGCCGCGACCGGCGCCGCCGCCTCCGGGAGCGTGACGCCGAGCTCGGCGAGGCGGCTGCTGACGGTCCGGGTCATGGCCGCGCGGTAAGCACCGGCGGCACCTTCAGGTCAAGCGCGAGAGGCCCGAGCGGAACGAACTTCGGCCGGCGGCCTCCACCGCCGGCCGAAGCGCCGTGAACCTCTCTGTGAACCTCGATCAGCAGCGGCGGCCGCGTCCGCCCGGATCGGCGTAGCGGCCGCTGTCGCTGTCGCTGCAGGTGCGGCGGCCGCGGCCGTTGTTCGCCGGATCGCCTGGATCGCTGTCGGTGATGCCGGTGCCGCGGCGGCCGCGCCCCCTGCCGACCGGGTCCGCATAGCGGCCGGTGTCGTTGTCGGTCACGCCGGTGCCGCGCCGCCCGCGGCCGTTGCCGGCCGGATCGGCGTAACGCCCGCGGTCGCTGTCGGTGATGCCGCTGCGGCCGCGGCGTCCGCGGCCGTTGCCCACCGGATCGGAACCGGTGCCGGTATCGTTGTCGGTGACGCCGCTGCGCCCGCGGCGGCCGCCGCCGACCGGGTCGGCATAACGGCCGGTGTCGCTGTCGGTCTGGACCGCCTGGGCCTCGCCGCCGAGCACGAGCAGGCTGCCGCCGGCGACGGCGCCGCCTGCGACGGTGCCGAGGAACGAACGGCGGCTGAGCTTACGGGTGATCTTCATCTCGCGACTCCCTGACGGACACGTGTTGGGTCGCGAGAGGATGACGTTGCGCGGGCGTCACGTAAATTCCGACAAATGTCGGGTGCTAGCAGCGCGGCGCGCCCGATGTGGCGGGGTCGCCCGGGTCGGCGTCGTTGCAGCGCCGGCCGCGATTGGCGGGGTCGCCCGGATCCTGATCGGTGAAGCCGGTGACGGTGCCGCGGCCCGGCCGGTCGGAAGTGTCGTTGTCCGTCCGGCCGGTGCGGGTGCCGCGGCCGGGCGGGTCGGCGCGCGGGCCGCTGTCATTGTCGCTGCGCTGGACCGCGCCCGCGCTGCCCGAGAGCGCGATCAGCGCGCCGCCGCCGAGCATCGCGCCGCCGGCGACGGTGCCGAGAAAGGAGCGGCGGCTGAGCCTGCGCGTCGTCTTCATCTGCATCCCCCCGAATGGTGCCGCGCAGGTTAGCGGCGGCCTCTCCCCGCCGCAAGCGGACGCGCCGATTGCGCGGGCCCGGCACCGACCCTAGATGCCGCTCATGCCCGATGCCCAGATCGCCGCCGCGGCGCCGCCGTCCGCAATCCGCCGCGAAGATTATCGCCCGCCCGACTGGCTGGTGCCCGAGATCGCGCTCGAGTTCGACCTCGGCGCGGAGCGGACCCTGGTCCGGTCGCGGCTCGAGGCGGTGCGCAATGGACCCGGCCCATTGCGGCTCGACGCGGAGGGCCTCGAGATCCTGCGGCTGACCGTCGACGGCGAACCGGCCCAGACGGGCCGCGAAGGCAATGTCCTCGTCGTGGCGATCGATGGGGAGAGAGCCATGATCGAGACCGAGGTCGCGATCGCGCCGGCGGCGAACACGCAGCTGATGGGCCTCTACGAATCCGGGGGCATCCTCTGCACGCAGTGCGAGGCCGAGGGCTTCCGGCGGATCACGCCTTTCCCCGACCGGCCCGACGTGCTCAGCCGCTTCCGGGTGAAGATGGTCGCCGACAAGGCGAAATATCCGGTGCTGCTGTCGAACGGCGATCCGGTCGGCGCCGGTGAGCTGGAGGGCGGGCGCCACTGGGCGGAATGGCGCGATCCCTTCCCCAAGCCTTCCTACCTCTTCGCGCTCGTCGCGGGGAATCTCGTCGCCAATCGCGACAGCTTCGTCACCCGCTCCGGGCGCACCGTGGACCTCGGCATCTGGGTCCGCGACGGCGACCTGCCGCGCACCGAGCATGCCATGGCCTCGCTCAAGGCCGCGATGAAATGGGACGAGGCGGTCTACGGCCGCGAATATGATCTCGACGTGTTCAACATCGTCGCCGTCGCCGATTTCAACTTCGGCGCGATGGAGAACAAAGGCCTCAACATCTTCAACTCGCGCTACATCCTCGCCGATCCCGACACCGCGACGGACGCCGATTACGACGCCATCGCCGGCGTCGTCGGGCACGAATATTTCCATAATTGGTCGGGCAACCGCGTCACCTGCCGCGACTGGTTCCAGCTCTCGCTGAAGGAGGGCTTCACCGTCTTTCGCGACCAGCAATTCTCGGCCGACCAGGGCTCGGCTGCGGTGAAGCGGATCGAGGACGTGCGGACATTGAGGGCCGCGCAATTCCCGGAGGATGGGGGACCGCTCGCCCATCCGGTGCGCCCGGACAGCTATATGGAAATCTCCAATTTCTACACCGCGACGGTCTACAACAAGGGCGCCGAGCTGATCCGGATGCTGCACACTCTGCTCGGCCCGGAGCGGTTTCGCGCCGGTGCCGACCTCTATTTCGAGCGCCATGACGGGCAGGCGGTCACCTGCGAGGATTTCGTGCGCGCGATGGAGGAAGCGGGGGGCATCGACCTGTCACGCTTCCGGCTCTGGTATTCCCAGGCGGGGACGCCGCGGGTGCGGGCCGAGCTGGCGCAGGGCGGCGGCGGTGCACGGCTGCGGCTCGCCCAGCACGTGCCGCCGACTCCCGGACAGCCGGCGAAGCGGCCGATGCCGATCCCGCTCAGGCTCGCTTTGTTCGGCGAGGAGAGCGGCGCGAAGCTCGAGGAGCGGCTGGTGCTGCTCGACGGCGAAGCGGAGGAGCTCGTGTTCGACGGGCTCGGCGAGCGGTCCGTCCTGTCGCTCAACCGCGATTTCTCGGCGCCGGTGACCATCGACAGCGACCGAAGCCCGCAGGACCTCGCCTTCCTCTCCGCGCGCGACGACGATCCGTTCGCCCGCTACGAGGCGATGCAGCAGCTGATGCTGCACTCCTTGCTCGCCGTCATCCACGAAGGGCGGGAGGATCACCGGCCCGTGATCGGCGCGGTGCGGCGTGCGCTCGAGGACGAAGCACTCGATCCCGCCTTCGTCGCCGAGGCGGTGCTGCTGCCGAGCGAGAGCTTCATCGGCGACCAGCTCGACACGGTCGACCCGGAGGCGGTGCACCGCGCCCGCGAGGCGCTGCGGTCGGCGCTTGGCGCGGGCCTCGAGAATCTGTGGCGCTCGGCCTACGCCGCGCACGCCGCCAACCGCTACGAATATTCGCCGGCGGCCAAGGGTGCGCGGCGGCTGCGCAGCGTCGCGCTCGCCTATCTCGCCGCTGGCGGCGCGCCCGACGCGGCGGCGATCGCCAAGCGCCAGCATGACGAGGCCGACAACATGACCGACCGCCAGGGCGCGCTCACCGTGCTCGTCAACGGCGGGTCGCCCGAGCGCGATCAGGCGCTGGCCGCTTTTTACGCCCGTTACCGCCATGACGCGCTGGTTCTCGACAAATGGTTCACCGCCCAGGCGCTCTCGACCCGAGACGACGCGCTGGAGCAGGTCGCCGCGCTGGCCCGGCATCCGGACTTCACGCTCACCAATCCGAACCGGCTGCGGGCACTGGTCGGCGCCTTCGCCGCCAACCAGCGGGCGCTGCACCGCGCCTCGGGCGAGGGCTACCGTTTCCTCGCCGACATGATCCTGGCCGCCGACCGGATCAATCCGCAGACCGCCGCGCGCCTCGTTCCGCCGCTCGGCCGCTGGCGCCGCTTCGGCGAGGGCCGGGCCGCCAAGATGCGCGCCGAGCTCGAGCGGATCGTCGCCGCGCCCGGCCTGTCGAAAGACGTCTACGAGCAGGCCAGCAAGAGCCTGGTTTGAATCAGCCGCGAAGCTTGGGCTTGGCGTTTTCGTCGAATTCGAGGTCGTTGGAGAAGATGCGGAGTGCGAGCGCGAACAGGCTGAACATGGCGGTGACCTGGAGGTAGGAGGGGTGCGTCTCCCCTAGCTGGGCCGCCCCTCCCGCTCCTGCAAATGCAAAGCAAGGCGGCCGCGATTGCAGATGTTGCAGTACAGCTGGGGCGGGTGCTCAGCGCCCTCCGACCCAGGCGGCGACCTGCTCGGCGACCTGGTTCGCCGCCTGGTTGAGCGCGGGGGCGACGATCGCGGCCTCGGCGGCGGCGACCGGGACCCGGGCTTCGAAGCGCTGGGTGGCGATCGAGTTGCGGCCGCGCTCGAGCACGGCGTCGTACAGCGCCACCGCCTCCATCCGGTCGGCGTCGAGGCCGAACATCAGCAGCTGGCCGGTGAGGCGGGCGCCCGGCTCGTGGGTGAACTGGCCGGGGTCGAGGACGACGCGGCCGGTGCGCGCCGATATCGTCTCGGCGACGACGGCGCGGAACAGTTCGCTGGGATCGTCGGACCAGAAGGCGCGGCGCAGATACTGGATGGTCTGCGGCGCGACGTAGACGGGGACGCGGGTGGTGGCGA
>JAXDPC010000262.1:0-13638 GCA_034668525.1 Sphingomonadales bacterium | reverse complement strand
CGATCGAGCCGCTGCCGCCCGCGCAGCTGCTCTCCGAGGCGCGCCGGCTCTCGGCGGCGCGGCTGATCCGCGACCGCCTGTTCGGCCGCGACCTCTTCCCCAACCCCGCCTGGAACATCCTGCTCGAATTGTTCGTCGCGGCGGAGGAGGGGCGCAATGTCACCATCAAGGGCGCCTGCGTCGCCGCGGCCGTCCCGCAATCGACCGCGCTGCGCCACATCGCCCATCTGATCGAGGTCCGGCTCGCCGCCCGCGCCCAGCATCCCAGCGACGCCCGCAGCGCCTATCTGAAGCTCACCGACCGCGGGCGGGCGAAGATGGTCGGCTTCATCAGCCTGTCGGCAGCGCATCCGGATCCGCCGCGCGCATAGCGTCCAGCGCCATTGCGAGATAGGCGGCGGCCTGGTGAAGGCCGAGATCGTCGAGGCCGCGCAGGACGTCCTCGGCGGCGCGCGTGAGGTCCGCCAGGCGAGTCCAGCGCTCGCCGAATTCCGATGGTACGATCACTGGCGCCTCCCGCAACTCGCTACAGACAGGGGGGCATAGCCCCGCCGCTTCGCGCGCAGAAGCGGATCATGGTCCATTTTCGGGCCAAAGCGGAGGCGCCGAGCCGGAACAGGGGCTTGCGCTGGCCTCGCCGGCCGCGCGCGCCTAGAGACGCAGCCTTATGCGTCACAGGAAGAAGCTGCTCGCAGGCGGAGTCGCCGCCATCCTTCTGGTCGCGCTCGGGCCGCCCGCCCTGCGGTCTTGGCAGGAGCGCCGGGCGGAGGCCGAGCGGGCGGAATATATCGCGACCAAGGAGCGCGAGATCGCCTGCCTCGAGCGGCTCGCAGCGGGGGGGCTGGGGAAAGGCGCGGACGTGCAGGCCGCGATCGAGCGCTGCCGCCGGGAAGCGGCGGCCGGAGGGAGCGCTAGCGGGCCCTGATCCCGGCGCCTGGCCGGATCGCATTCACACCGAAATGGCGCTTCACGACCGGCGGTTTGGATGCCGCCGTCACCGCGTCGAGGGTCGCCGGATGGAGCGGATTGACGAACTCGAAGCCCGCCTTGCGGCCGTCGACCCAGACCACCTTGCTGTTGACCGGCTCGAGACCCGGCAGCTTCAGCCAGAGATGGGCGCCGGTCTCGACCGGCATGTCGGATTCGGCGGCGAAGCCGGTGACCGAGAGGTTCAGGACCTCGACCTCGGCCATGCTCGCGCCCGGCTCGCGCAGGCTGGCGGCGAGGTTGACGATGCGGCGCTCGGCGCGCCGGCCGTCGGGCGTCGGCAGAATGGCGAGATGCGCTTTTCTCAACGGGCGGCTCCGGGAACGGATCGGGAAATGGCGCTATGGGCGCAAATCGATAAATGAGGGTTAAGGCGCCGAGCGCAGGCGGGGGGAACGCGGGGGCGGGGCCGGCCGTTGCAGCGGCACAAAGAGGTTTGCGTTTGGGTGGTGCGTCGGTGAGGGCAGGAATCAGGGCCGCTGCGGCGGCGATGCTGGCATTGGCCGGCTGCAACAGCACGGGCGGCGGCAATCAGAGCGGCTCCGCTCCGGCCGCGGTCGCCGCCGCCGATCTCCAGGCGGCGGTGCGGGACCCCAGGGTCAGGCGATTCTACGAGGCGCGGGAGTGGCGTCCGGTCTGGGGAGAGGAGCAGGAGCGGGCTTTGGTCTCCGCGATCGGCGACGCCCGCCGCCACGGCCTGGATTCGCGCCGTTACCTGCAGGGACTGGCCGGCGCCGCGCCGGCGGCGCGCGAGGCGGCCCTGACGCTCGGTGCGATCTCCTATGGCGAGGCGCTGGCGCGCGGGCAGACCGATCCGGCGCGGGTCAACGAAATCTACGAGATCCCCCGGCCCGATGCCGACGTCGCCGGCGGGCTGGCCGCCGCGGTCGAGCAGGGGAACGTCGCCCAGTGGCTTGCCGGCCTCGCGCCCCAGGACGAGGAATATCGCGCTCTGTCCGAAGCCTATCTGCGCTGGAGCGAGGCGGCCGCGCGCGCCCAGGCGCCGGCGATCCGGACCGGAGATTCGATCCATGTCGGCGACCGGGACGCGCGCGTCCCGGCGATCGTCGCGGCGCTGCGCACGCACGGCTACCTCCCGGCCGCGCCGCCGCCGCCGCCGCAGCCCGCGGGCGGCAAGGCCCAGGCGCCGCCGCCCGCCGCCGCCGAGCCCACCCTTTACACCGAGGAGGCCGCGGCCGCCGTGCGGCGGGTGCAGGAGGATTACGGGATCAACGCGGACGGGGTGATCGGCAGCGGCACGCTCGACATCCTCAACGCCACCGCCCGCGACCGCGCCCGCCAGCTCGCCGTCAACCTGGAGCGTCGGCGCTGGCTGCCGCGCAGCGCGCCGGGCACGCGGATCGACGTCAACACCGCCGCCGCCTTCCTCGATTACTGGCGCGAGGGGCAGCTCGCCGACAGCCGCGTCGTCGTGGTCGGCCAGCCCGATTGGGAGACTCCGGCGCTCCAGTCGCCGATCGTGCGGCTGGTCGCCAATCCGCCCTGGACGGTGCCGCGCTCGATCGAGGAGGAGGAACTCCTGCCCAAGGGCGAGGCCTATCTCGCCCGCAACCACTTCACCCGCCGCAACGGCCGGCTGGTCCAGCAGGCGGGGCCGGAATCGGCGCTCGGCCTGGTCAAGCTCGACATGGGCAACCGCCACGCAATCTATCTCCACGACACGCCGAGCAAGGCCGGCTTCGCGCGCGCCGAGCGGCACCTCAGCCACGGCTGCGTCCGCGTCCGCGACGCCGTCGGCTTCGCGACGATGATCGCCGATCACGACGGCAAGCGCGCCCAGTTCGAGCGCGCGCTCGCCCGCCGCAACGACGAAGGCGAGCCGCAGGAGGGATCGATCCAGCTCGAGCGGCCGATCCCGGTGCGCCTGCTCTACCACAGCGTCTATCGCGACCGCAGCGGCCGGCTGCTGTTCCGCCCCGACGCCTACGGCTGGGACGAAGGCGTCGCCCAGGCGCTCGGCCTGCCGCCGCGGCAGCGCCCGCCGACGCCGCGGATACAGGGCGACATCGGCCCCTGATCCAGGCGCCGTTGAACGGGCGCTCCCGCCGGTCTATCGCGGCGCGGAGATGAAGCTCGCCCTCGCCGCGGCCGCGCTCTGGGCGGCGCCGTCCGCCGCCCTGGCGCAGCACGGCGGCCACGGCGATCATGCGCCTGCTCCGGCACCGGCGCCGGTTCAACCGGCTGCCGATGGCGACCTGATCCTGGTCGGGGACTTCCACGTTCCGGGCGGCGCGCTCGGCGACTATCCGCTCAGCCGCGAGGCATCGGGCACCGCCTGGCAGCCGGACAGCTCGTCGCATCGCGGCATCCACACCGCGGCAGGACGCTGGGGGCTGATGGGCCACGCCCACTTCAACGCAGTCTACGATCGGCAGGAGGGGCCGCGCGGGGACGAGGCCGGCTTCGTCTCGGGCATGGCGATGGGAAGTGCGCGGCGCGACTTCGAAAACGGCCATATTCTCCAGCTGCGCGCCATGCTCAGCCCCGACCCGGCGATGGGCGCGCGCGGATTTCCGCAGCACCTCTCGGCGGGCGAGACCGCGGACGGCGTCACGAATTTGGTCGACCGCCAGCATCCGCACGATTTGTTCATGGAGCTTTCGGCGAGCTACGGCGTCCCGCTCGGCGGCCGGGCCAGCGCCTTCGTCTATGGCGGCCTTCCCGGCGCGCCGGCCTTCGGGCCGCCGGCCTTCATGCACCGCTTCTCGGCGATGGACTCGCCCGAGGCGCCGATCAGCCACCACTGGCTCGATTCGACCCACATCGCTTTCGGCGTGCTCACCGCCGGCCTGGTCCTCGGCGACGTCCGGATCGAGGCTTCGCGCTTCAACGGCCGCGAGCCGGACCAGCGCCGCTGGGACATAGAGACGGGTCCGCTCGATTCGACCGCATTGCGGCTCTCGGCCAATCCCGGGCGCAACCTGTCGCTGCAGGCGAGCTGGGCGCACCTCGTCTCGCCGGAGCAGCTGGCGCCTGGAGAGAATGAGACCCGCTGGTCGGCGAGCGCGATCTACACGCGGCGGGTCGGGGCGCGGGGCTGGTGGTCCGCGACCCTCGCCTGGGGCCGCCGCGCGCAGGACCATGGCGATCTCGACGCCTTCACGCTCGAATCCGCGGCCGGCCTCGGACGCTGGACCCTGTTCGGCCGCGCCGAGCGGATCGAGACGAACGAGCTGCTCGGCGCCGCCGGCGGCCACGGCCCGGCCTTCGAGGTCGCCAAGGTCTCGGCCGGGCTCATCCGCGATTTCGCGGTCGCCCGGCATGTCCGCGTCGGACTCGGCGGCCTCTACGCGCTGAACTTCGTGCCGGGCGGGCTGGAGGGCTCCTATGGCGGCGATCCGGACGGCGCGATGCTGTTCCTCCGGCTCCGGATCGACTGACCCGGCGGGGACCCCCGGATTTGCGTTTCGGGCCGCATGCGCCTAGGGCAATCCCCGCTACTAGTCGCAAACGGACGGTCTTTGGCGCTTTGCGGCTCCTTTTTCCTTCTCGCCTCTCCTAGCACCGGTGGGCCGATCGGCGGCCCGCCACAGAAGGAAATAGAAAAATGATCGGTACCGTGAAATTCTTCAACGAGCAGAAGGGTTACGGCTTCATCTCGCCGGAAGGCGGCGGGCAGGACGCGTTCGTGCACATCAGCGCCGTCGAGCGCGCCGGCATGCGCACCCTCGATCGCGACCAGCGCGTCTCCTACGATCTCGAGACCGACAACCGCGGCAAGACCAGCGCGGTCAACATCCAGGCGGCCTGAGCTTGGGGACAGTTACCAGTAACTGTCCCGGACACCGCCAGGCGGCCTGAGCTTGGGAACAGTTACCAGTAACTGTCCCCGGACACCGCCGGCTGAACTTGGGGACAGTTACCAGTAACTGTCCCCCGAAATTGGGGACAGTCACCAGTGACTGTCCCCCTGAAAGGAACGACATGTCAGCACAGTCCGACTTCTACCGCGCACGGGCGATCGACGCCCGCGCCGACGCCGAGGCGGCCCTGCTCGACAATGTCCGCGAGCGCTGCCTGCGCGCCGCCGCCGCCTGGGAGAGCATGGCCGACCGCGCCGCGCGCACCAGCAAGATGCGCGACAAGCAGGAAGCCGAGAAGGCCGAGCGCAACGCCGCGCTCGCGATGATGGTCCCGAACGCGCAGCCTTAGCACCGCATTCCTCGCCGCCGCAGCTCGCGACGATGTTGTATCTTTGTTCTTGACTGATAGGGATTTCCCTGTTAGAAGGCGCGTTGCCGAGTCGCAGGCTCGGCGCGGCTCCTTGACATTGTGAGAAGAAGATTGCGGGCGGACCCCGTCGGGGTCGCGGCTCGGCACTTCGCCGAGTTCAGCCTGGGGTCGGTGCCGGGGCGGGTGCCGGCTCGAGCTCCGGCGTCTGGGAAGCCTCGCTTCGCGCGGCGAGATCTTCGTAATTGGAGGCGATCTCCTTGAGCGACGAGCAGACGGCGACGGTGCTGGCGCCGCGTGCGAGCCGCCGACATTGCTCCGCGAGCCTGCGCAGCGAGGCGGGATCTTCGCCGGTAATAGGCCCCAGGCTCCCGTCGTCCATCGTATCGCCCCTCTGATGTGCTTGCAGCAGGCATCGCGTCCGGGGAGGGAACCGCCGCGGACGCCGAACAGGACAGAGGGGAAATCGACCCGCGGTGCCGACACAGAAACAAGTTTGATCTGGATTAAGTTCCGCCCAAAAGCGCAACGTCGGAGCGATTTCGCGTGGATCAGCGTCAGGCGCTGGCCGGGATCAGGCTCGCTGTTCGATGTGAAGATAGTTGGGATTGAAGCCTGAGGCTATTTCAAGTCGGCGGTAGTCGAGAATCCTGAAGGCGCCCCGCTTGAGCGTGATCAGCGCTTCCGAGCGCATCCGCTGCAGCACGCGGTTGACGTGCACCGGGGTGAGGCCGAGCGCGTCGGCGATCTCCTCCTGGGTCAGCGGGAGCTCGAAGCTGTGGTCGGTGGTGAGGCCGACATTCTTCATCCGGACGTAGAGCTCGCACATCAGATGGCCGACGGCCTCGAACGCGTCGCGGCGGCCGATATTGACGATCCAGGCGCGAAGCACGGCCTCGTCGACCAGGGTCGCCCACCACAAGGCGCGGGCGATCCGCGGACGCTCGCTCAGCGCGTCCATCCGGCTGCGCGGGATATAAGCGACCCTGGTCCTGCCGATCGCGGCGATCGAATGGTCCATCTCGCCGAGGATGGTGACGTGGATGTCGCAGAAATCGCCCGGGATCAGGAAGGCGGTGATCTGCCGGCCGCCGTCCGGGAGCAGCTTGTAGCGCGCCGCCCAGCCCTCGACCATCAGGTGGACATGGTCGGGCCGGTCGCCTTCGCGGATGATGTTGCGCCGGGCGCCGATCTCCCGCGCGTCGGCGCAGATCGCTTCGAGCTCCGTGACATCCTGGGGATCAAGATCGCTGACGCTTTGAAGCTTGACCACGAGCGGATTCCGGGCGCCGAGGCATTCCGGCTCCTGTGCTGGGACTGCGGCCATGATCCGAGTTAGGACAATCTGCGGCGGAAGTCGATTCACGGCCACAGAATTCTTAACATAGATCAGATATTTCCTGTCTATCATCAGTCAGCTACATCGACACGAACTTCAGCTAAGGTGAGTCCATCGCCGGCCGACTTTGACGGGCTCCGGCGACTGAGAGATAAAAAGCGCTCCCGCCCCTCTTCCGCGGAGCGCCGGCATGTCCAGCGACAGCATCGAACGCGTCATCCGCCGGCTCGAGACGCGCGCCCGGCTTCAGGAATCGGACCGCGAGGCGCTCCGCGCGCTCCCCCTCACCTATCGCACGCTCGATGCCGCTTCCTACATGGTGCGCGAAGCCGAGAAGCCGGAATATTGCGCCCTGCTGCTCACCGGCTTCGCCTACCGCCACAAGGTCACCGGCGATGGCGGGCGCCAGATATTGTCGGTTCACATGCCGGGCGAGTTCCTGGATCTCCAGAACAGCTTCCTCGAGGTCGCCGACCATAATGTCCAGGCGCTGACCCGGGTCGACATTGCCTCGGTGCCGGTGCCCGCCCTGCTGGCGCTCGCGTCCGAACGGCCGCGGGTCGCCCGGGCGATGTGGATCGACACGCTGATCGATGCGGCGATCTTTCGCGAATGGATCGTCAATATCGGCCGGCGCGATTCGATCACACGGATCGCGCATTTGCTCTGTGAGTTCGCGCTGCGGCTGCGCCAGGCGGAGCTCGGCGACGAAAACGGCTACAATCTGCCGATGACGCAGGAGCAGATCGCGGACGCGACCGGCCTGACGCCGGTCCACGTCAACCGGGTGCTGAAGGAGCTGGGCCGGCAAGAGTTGATCGATCGGCAGAAGCGCGCCGTCGCGATCGTCGACTGGGACCGGCTGCGCCACATCGGCGATTTTTCGAGCCGCTACCTCCACATCGAGCGCGGCGGGCCCACGACGCTCGAGTCCGTCGCCTAAGAGGCGGGAATCGCCAAGGAAATTTGCGGCGACCTGATCCAGGTAAAGGCCTCGGCCGTTTCATGCTATATGCAAGTATTCGGGGTGCCCGCCGGTCGGGCGTGGAACGGGGATTGTCGCCGTCATGAAGTATCTCCGGCAGGGATAGACTAGCCGTGCACGCCAGAGCCGATCCTTCGACACTGATTGCGATGGTGCGCAAGCTCGGGCGGCGCGCGCGGCTCGGCGAGGAAGACCGCGACGCGTTGCTGGCGCTGCCGCATCAGCTGCGCCAGGTCTCCGCCGGCGCGCATATCATCCGCGACGGGGACAAGGCCGAGCATTGCTCCCTGCTGCTCTCGGGCTTCGCCTATCGCCACAAGATCACCGGCGAGGGCGGCCGCCAGGTCCTCTCGCTCCATCTCGCCGGCGATTTCGTCGACCTGCAGAACGGCCTGCTCGAAGTCTCCGATCACAACGTCCAGATGCTGACCGACGGCGACGTCGCCTTCGTGCCGCGCGAGGCGATCAAGGCGCTGGCCTTGGAGCGGCCCGCGATCGGGGTGGCCATGTGGGTCGACACTCTGGTCGATTCCGCGATCTTCCGCGAATGGGTGGTCAATGTCGGACGCCGCGATGCCCGGACGCGAATCGCCCATATCCTGTGCGAATTCTCGCTGCGGCTCGAGGAAGCCGGGCTCGCCGAGAACCATCGCTACGAGCTGCCGATGACCCAGGAGCAGCTCGCCGACGCGGTCGGCCTGACTTCGGTCCACGTCAACCGGGTGCTCCGCCAGCTCGGCGAGGAGGGACTGATCAGCCGCAACAAGCGCGCCATCACGATCGAGGATTGGGCGCGGATGCGGGACGCCGGCGACTTCAACGAGCGCTATCTGCACTACGACACCTGCGCCGGCGCCTGACCGGCCGCCGCCGCGCCCTTTTTTTCGTCCGCCGCCGGGGGTAGGGCCGCCGGGTGAGCAGACCCGTCCTCTTCGATTACTGGCGCTCCTCGGCGAGCTACCGGGTGCGGATCGCGCTGGCGCTGAAGGGCGTCGACTATGAGCGGGTGGCGGTCGACCTCACCGTGGGCGCGCAGAAAGACGCAGACTATCGCGAGCGCAATCCGCAAGGGCTGGTGCCGATGCTGGAGATCGACGGCCACCGCCTGGTCCAGAGTCTCGCCATCTGCCGCTATCTGGATGCGACCCGCCCCGCGCCGCCTCTGGTTCCGGCCGATCCCGCCGACGCCGCGCACGTCGCGGCACTGGCCATGGTCGTCGCCTGCGACGTGCATCCGCTCAACAATCTGCGCGTCCTGAAGCATCTCGTGCGCGAGCTCGGCGTTGAGGACGCGGCCAAGACGGCCTGGATCCGGCGCTGGATCCTGGAGGGCTTCGCCGCCCTGGAGGCGCTGGCGGCGCCGCGCGCCGGGCGCTTCCTGTTCGGCGACGCGCCGACGCTCGCCGACATCTGCCTCGTGCCGCAAATGTACAATGCCCGGCGCTTCGAGGTGCCGCTCGAGGACTTCCCGCTGCTGGTGCGGGCCGACGCCGAGGCGGCCGCGCATCCGGCCTTCGCGGCGGCCCATCCGGACGCCGTGCGCTAGCGCATTCGATCCCCGTTATCCTTGTTATCCACAGCCGGATTCCGCTTTCGCCGAATCGCAATCGGTGACAGCTTGCATGGGTGGACAGAGACAGCCGGACGGAAACGGACGGCAGCCTCCCCAGCCACAGCCGGAGCGGGAAGGTCCTTCGGGATCGGAACGTGCAAGGCAGGGCGGCTGACGAAGCCGCCGCGACAGCGGCAGCCAGGTGCAAGCCACGGCCAAGCGGACGCGGCAGCCTCGGCAGAAGCCCGGCAGGACGACGGACCGATCGGCGACGGCCGGTTCCCAGTCCAGCCAGACCCGAGCCGACGAGGCCGGTTTCCCCCGGGAGCCGGCGCGGGAGCGAGGGAAGGGCGGCTCGACGGAGCCGCCGCCGTTCGGGACGCGAAGGGCGCAAGCCTCCAGCCTCCCGATAGGGCAGAGCGGAAGCGCAGGCGGACGCTATTGCCCGAAGGCGGCAGGTTTCGGCGGCACCCGGCGGGGCCTTCGGGTCTCGCCACGCGGCGAACCGTTCGGGGCTTCGGCCTCGGCGGGGAGCCCGGGAGACGCCGGAGCGCGAGCTTCGACGGCGCGCCCGAAACCGCTCGGCGGGCGGGTCCGCACCTTCGGGTGCGGGGAAGTCCTCCGAGACAGTGGGGGCCGGTGGCGACGCCGGCCCCCATTTTCGTTTGGGGGTGGGGTAGAGGCCGATTGGTCGCATCGACCCGTTCGGTCCGAGCGAAGTCGAGGACCCGTCCCGAGCGAAGCCGAGGGTCTGAAGCGGAGATTAGTCTCGGCTTCGCTCGACATGGCGTCTCGACTTCGCTCGATGCGAACGGATTGTGATGCAGCGCCCGGCTCTCTGACCGAGCCGCCTTAAGCCCCCGCCGGCTCGCTTCCCATCAGCGCGGGAAAGAATCCCTCGTGCGCGCGGCGCAGATCGTCGAGCGGTACGTATTTCGTGTCGAACGTCACCTTGTCGTTCACGTCCGGAACGCTGATGGCGTCACCGCCGGTGAGCCCGAATTCCGCAAAGGGAATGTCCGCGGCGATGGCGCGCTGGATGAATGCGGCGCCGGCCTCGTCGGTAGTGGAGACCAGGTAGCGGCCCTGATCCTCGCCGAACATCTGCGCGGCCATCGTGGCTCCTTCCCAGTCGCATGAGACGTGGAACCCGATATTGCCGGCAAGGGCCATTTCGGCAGCCGCGACGAGCGCGCCTCCATCCGCGCAATCGTGAACCGCCGTGACCAGGCCGTCGCGTATCGCATCGCGGATGAGCTCCCCGGCGCGGCGCTCCAGACCGAGATCGACGGGCGGTGGAGGACCCTCTTCGCGCCCGCCCACCTCCCTCAGCCACAAGGACTGGCCGAGGTGGACGCCGTGGCCTCCGCCGACGACGTAGACCATCTGCCGCTCCGCCTTGAAGCCGATCGTCGCCGCCCTCCGCCAGTCGTCGAGCAGCCCCACGCCGCCGATCGCCGGGGTCGGGAGGATGGCCGAGCCGGCGCCGTCCTCCCCCTTGGTCTCGTTGTAGAGCGAGACGTTGCCGGAGACGATCGGGAAGTCGAGCGCTTGGCACGCTTCGGTCATGCCGGCGACGCAGCCGACGAACTGGCCCATGATCTCGGGCCGCTGCGGATTGCCGAAGTTCATGCAGTCGGTCGCCGCGAGCGGGCGGGCGCCGACCGCGCAGAGGTTGCGGTACGCCTCGGCGATGGCCTGCTTCCCGCCCTCGACGGGATCGGCATGGCAATAACGCGGGGTGACGTCGCAGGTGATCGCGAGCGCCTTGTCGGTGCCGTGGACGCGCACCACCGCCGCGTCGCCGCCGGGCGGCTGCACCGTATCGGCGCCGACTCCGTAATCATATTGCTCCCAGATCCAGCGGCGGCTGGCGAGGTCCGGCGACGCCATCAGCTTGATGAGGTCGGCGGCGATGTCGGCCGACTCCGGCACGTCCGCCAGCGGCGCCCGCTTCGGCGTCGGCACCCACGGCCGGTCGTAGCAGGGCGCGTCGTCGGCGAGCGGGGCGAGCGGGATGTCGGCCGCCGTCTCGCCGTTCCATTTGAGGACCAGACGGCCGGTATCGGTGACCCGGCCGATGACGGCGAAATCGAGCTCCCACTTGCGGAAGATGGCCTCCGCCTCGGCCTCGCGGCCGGGCTTCAGCACCATCAGCATGCGTTCCTGGCTCTCGGAGAGCATCATCTCATAGGGCGTCATGCCCTCTTCGCGGCAGGGCACCGCGTTCATGTCGAGCTCGAGGCCGACCCCGCCCTTCGACGCCATCTCGACCGAAGAGGAGGTGAGGCCGGCCGCCCCCATGTCCTGGATGGCGACGATCGCGTCCGAGGCCATCAGCTCGAGGCAGGCTTCGATCAGCAATTTCTCCGTGAAGGGGTCGCCGACCTGGACGGTGGGGCGCTTCTCCTCGCTGTCCTCGGAGAAATCGGCGGAGGCCATGGTGGCGCCGTGGATGCCGTCCCGCCCGGTCTTCGAGCCGACATAGACGACCGGATTGCCGATCCCGGCGGCGGCCGAATAGAAGATCCTGTCCTGCTCGGCGATTCCGACCGTCATCGCGTTGACCAGGATGTTGCCGTCATAAGCGCGGTGGAAATCGACCTCGCCGCCGACGGTGGGGACTCCGACGCAATTGCCGTAGCCGCCTATCCCCGCGACCACGCCGGCAATCAGATGGCGCATCCTGGGATGGTCCGGCCGGCCGAAGCGGAGCGCGTTCATGTTGGCGACCGGGCGCGCGCCCATCGTGAAGACGTCGCGCAATATGCCCCCGACGCCGGTCGCGGCGCCTTGGTAGGGCTCGATGTAGGAGGGGTGGTTGTGGCTCTCCATCTTGAAGATCGCCGCCTGGTTGTCGCCGATGTCGATGACGCCCGCATTCTCGCCGGGGCCGCAGATCACCCAGGGCGCCGTCGTCGGCAGCGTCTTCAGATGGATACGCGAGCTTTTGTAGGAGCAATGCTCGGACCACATCACCGAGAAGATGCCGAGCTCGGTGAGGTTCGGCTCGCGGCCGAGGGCATGGAGCACCCGCTCATATTCCTCGCCGCTGAGCCCGTGCTCGGCGACCGTCTCCGGCGTGATCCTGCTCGTCATGGCGGCGCCCTAACGGATCGAATCCGCTTTGTCGAAGGCAGGGCGCGGGTGTATGGGCGATCCTGCTTTGTTCTCATCATGAGGAGGGAGGATCATGGCGGTGAGCCATATTCCGGAAGGCTATCATAGCGTTACGCCCTATCTGATCGTCGACTGCGCGGCCGAGGCGATTCGCGTCTACGGCGAGGCGTTCGGCGCGGCGGAGGTGCTGCGCATGCCGATGGGGAACGGCGGCAAGCTCGCCCATGCCGAGATCAGGATCGGCGACAGTCATGTGATGCTGTCCGACCAATGGCCGGACCAGGGCTTCCTCGGGCCCAAGGCACGGGGCGGCGCCACCGCGAGCCTGATGATCTACCTCGCCGACGTCGACGCCGCCTGGGCGCGCGCCATCGCCGCCGGCTGCTCCGCCGAGAAGCCGCCCGCGGACCAGTTCTGGGGCGACCGGATGGGGACATTGCTGGACCCCTTCGGTCACCGCTGGACGCTGGCGACCCATATCGAGGAGGTCTCGGAGGAGGAGATGGGGCGGCGGATGCAGGAGGCGTTCTGCGGGGCGTAAGGCTGAAAGTCCCTTAAGCCCTCCCCCTTGAGGGGGGAGGGTTTGGGTGGGGGTGGATTCGTCATCTGAGCAGCGTCAATTCCGGAGACTCCACCCCACCCCAAACCCCTCCCCATCAAGGGGAGGGGCTTTCTTGGCTCATCGTACTGAGAAAAAAGCCGCCCGGCGCGGTGCCGGGCGGCCCTGTTGATCCAGAATCCCGGCTGCTCAGTCGCGCGCGCGGCAGCTCTGCGAGCCTTTGCCGGGCACCGCGATGTTGGTCCGCTCGGCATTGGCCGCGACCGAATAGCCTTCGGCGACATAGGGCGGGTTGCCGCCCTCGGCGCGCAGCATGGTCGGCGCGCCGCCCTCGGTGGTGCGGACCTGGGCGGTGTTGTTGGTGTAGAAATCGACATAGACGAGGCTGTTGTCGTGGCAGCGATAGGTGCGGCTCGCCTGGATCGACGGCGGCAGCTCCTTCGGCGCCGCCTTGGCGAGCGCGTCGCGCTGGGGATCGTTGTCGGCCGGACCGACCGTCTCCGGCTCGGTGTTGCAGGCGGAAAGGACGAGGCTGCCCGCGACCAGCGCGACGGCAAATGATATAAGGTTACGTGCCATGCCTGCGTTTCTTCCCCCGCGAGCCCTCCGCGTCAAGCGCTTTTGCGGGGGCGGCGCCTTCGTAATCCACCCAGGTTCGACAAGCCCGATCCATTTCGTTACCCTTGGCGCGTCGTTCACGCGGGGGCGGAGAGCAATCGGCGCATGCAGCGCGTTCGTATCGGTCTGACGGGACTCGCCTTCGTCTTCCTCCTGGTCGTGCTCGCGACCATCCTCGTGCGTCCGAGCGAGGAGCCGCCGCTCAGCGCCAACAACGTCGGCCAGCCGCGCGGCGCGACCGGCAATAGCGGCGGCGAGCCGACCGAGCCGCTCGCCGAGCTCGGCGT
>JAXDPC010000261.1:0-13647 GCA_034668525.1 Sphingomonadales bacterium | reverse complement strand
GGGGGGCGCTGAGGGCGTGGCGAAGGGCGTCGGGAAGGGTATCGGCGCAGACGAGGCGGTTGGTGCCCTCGTGGAGGGTGATCGGCCGCTCGGTGTTGCGCCTCAGCGTCAGGCAGGGGATGCCGAGATAGGTCGTCTCTTCCTGAACGCCGCCGCTGTCCGTAATCGCGGCGGCGCAACCGGTGACCAGGCTCATGAACTCGACATAAGAGAGAGGCTCCACCAGACGGACGCCCGCCGCGGCCAGACGGACATCGAGCGCAGCCTCGGCGAGCCTGGCGCGGGTGCGCGGGTGGACCGGGAAGATCAGCGGGAGACGCTGCTGGGCCGCCACGAGGCTCGATGCCAGCCGGCCGAGCTCTGCGGGATCGTCGACGTTGGAGGGCCGGTGCAGGGTCACGACGCCGTAGCGGCAGCGCTCCAGGCCGAAACGCGCGGCGCAGCCGGCGGCCTCGATCGCCGGCCGGACCAGCTCGAAGCTGTCGATCATGATGTTGCCGACGCGGCTGATCCGCCCCGGGTCGACTCCCTCCGCGATGAGGTTGGAATCGGCGTCGGGCGAGGGCGTCCAGAGCACGTCCGCGAGGCAGTCCGTGACCAGCCGGTTGACCTCCTCCGGCATGGTCCTGTCGCGGCTTCGCAGCCCCGCTTCGAGATGGACCAAAGGGATCTGCAGCTTGGCCGCGACCATCGCGCAGGCGGCGGTCGTGTTGACGTCGCCGACGACGATCAGCCAGTCCGGCCGCTCGGCGACCGCGACTTTCTCATAGGCGATCATCACCCGGCCGGTCTGCTCGGCATGGCTTCCCGAGCCGACGCCGAGATGGTGGTCGGGCTCGGGAAGCTGCAGGTCGCGGAAGAAAGCGTCGGACATGTTGACGTCGTAATGCTGTCCGGAATGGATCAGCACCGGCGCGAAGTCAGGCGCCGCCTGCAGCGCGTGCCAGAGCGGCGCCACTTTCATGAAGTTCGGGCGCGCCGCGGCGACGAGGTGGACGATCCGCTGAGACATGCAGCTCCTGATAGCCTGCCGGAGGTTATTTTTGGGTCAAAGGCGAGTGCGCAGCGACCACAGCTCGGGGAAGGCGCGCTTGGCGAGAGTGGACTGGAGATAGGGCACGCCCGGCGTTCCCCCGGTGCCGCGCTTGAAGCCGATGATCCGCTCGACGGTGATCACATGCTTGTGACGCCAGGTGGCGAAGGCGTCGTCTATGTCGACCAGCTTCTCGGCGAGCTGGTAGAGCGGCCAGTGGCGCTCGGCGTCGCGGTAGACCGCGGCCCAGGCCTCCTCCACCGCGGGGTTCGGCCGGTAGGGGAGGCTCCAGTCGCGCTCGGTCGCTTCGGGCGGCAGGGCAAAGCCGGCGCGGGCGAGCGCCGCATTGGCTTCGTCCCACAGGCTCGGCTCGGCGAGCGCGGCAGCCAGCGCCCGGTGCGGCTCGGAGCCCTCGTCGTGATATTTGAGGAAACCGCCCTCCTTGAGCCCGAGCAGATATTCGACTTCGCGGAACTGCGCCGACTGAAAGCCCGAGGAGCCGCCGAGCACGCCGCGGAACTGCACGTAATCGGTGGGCGTCAGCGTCGACAGAACATCCCAGGAGAGGGTCATCACGGCCTGGATCCGGGTCACACGCGAAAGGATCTTGTGGACCTCGACGATCCGGTCGCCGCGGATCAGCTCGCGCGCCAGTCTCAGCTCGCGGACAGTCTGCTTGAGCCACAATTCCTTGGTCTGGTGGATGACGATGAACAGCATCTCGTCATGATGGTCGGAGACCGGATGCTGCGCGGCGAGCAGGTCGCCGAGCGACAGATAGCCGCCATAGGTCATGTCTTTGCCTGACCTGTCGGGGCCGCCGCTCATCGCGGAACGCCTAGCATGCGGCGAGGCGCCGTGCCTAGCGGTGCTGCCGAAGCCGCCGCGCGAGCCGCCGCCGTTCCTCGCGCGCCGTGACCGTCAGCGGGTGCCGCGGATGGCGCGCGATGAACAGGTCGAAGGCCGCGAGAGTGTTCGCCTGGCGGGCGGCGTCCAGCTCCTGCCGTATCGCGACGTTGCCGTCGCGGGCCGGAGCGATGCCGGCTGGCGGGTCAGATTCCTTCATGGTCCCCCCCGCAGCCCCCGAAGCGGACACAAGGGCCGCAATCACGACCAGGCTCCGCACTTTGACATCTCCCTTGGGCCCAGCGCCGCCATATGAATTCATAAGGCGAAGTCGTTGACCACCAGCATGGGGGCGTTGACGATGATGTGGAGGTCGGCGAGGGCATCGCCGTTCACGTCGCCGTATACGTGGGTCACTCCCCCTTCGAAGCCGGTCCGCAGCTCCCCCGCATGGCCACTGAACGCGGCCGCTCCGATGAAGCTGAACGCCTCATCGCCGGACGTGCTGGAATCGGCGTCGATTGCGGTCAGCGAAATGTGGTCCTGGCTCGAAACGAAGTCTGCGAGCGTGTCCGGCAATGACATCGGACTCTGGGCCACCGTCGCGAAGCTGAAATAGTCGCCTCCAGCACCGCCATGGAGCGTGTTCTGTGCATTGTTTCCCGTGATCCGGTCGATAAGCGGCGTGCCGATCGCATGCTCGATGAGCGACCGCGGATCGTCATTGTAGAGAAGCGAATTCCAGACGAGGCCCTGAGCGTACCGGCCATCCCCCAGATTCGCTCTTTGTGCGTAATCGAATATCGACCATTCGCCGGGGCGGAGATCGATCGTCACTCCAGTCATCGTGTAGTTGGACAGGTCATAGGTGTCGGTGCCACCGCCGTCCCAGACGGTCATGAAGATCCGGTTCGCCCCAGGAGTCCATTGCGTCACGCCGTCGATTCGGAAGGCGCCGCTGGCCGGATCCCAGGAATAGACCGAATTGCCCGCATTGAAGGTGAAATCGGCCCCGTAAAGACGCTGCAGCGCGGCGATATCGTACATCATCGGCGTCTGCGGATACCCCCAGGTCTCGTTCGAGAAGCCACTGTCGTCGTCGAGAGAGCTTCCGATATAGGAGCGATAGGTCATTACCGAAAATTCGAGCGAATCCCGGTCCATGTTCAAGGCCGGCGACTCGTGGCCGTGCTTCAGGCCGAGCGCGTGTCCGGTCTCATGGATGAAAGTCAGCCATTGGTAATTGCCGACGGTCGGGTTGTTGTACTTGTTCGTGTTGTACCAGCTGTCGCCGCCGTCGCCGGACCCCGGATGATAGGCGTGCGCGGTGTCGGGATCGAGCGACAAAGCGTAACGCATCTGCGCCGAGCCCGGAGATCCGGCGAGCTCGCTGAAAGTCAGGTTGGTGAGGTTGGAATAGTAAGCGAGTATGGTGCGCGTTGCCGCCTGCTGAACCGCGTTGAGGCCGGACATGCCGGCCGCGATTTCGTCAGTGCCTTCGCCGGGACCATATTGGCTGCCGCTCGTGGTGAAGCCATAAGTCAGGGCGAGCGTATCCCAGCTGGCGCCGGAGAGAAGCGCCTGGATGTTCTCCTCGTTGAGCTGCGCGGGTGTGGCAGTCGGCCCGACCAAGACGTGGAGCGTGTAGCCGCCCTGGCTCGTGGTGCCGTTCTCTTCCTGGAATGAGGCGATCTGGAACGTATAGGTGCCGGTCGAGGGCACGCGGACCCGGATCATCGAATCCATGTTGTGGGACAGGCCCGCATGCGCCGTCGAGCCCGGATCGAACGAGCCCGGGTCGTCGTTGCGCGTCATCTCCAAGCCGCCGGGGGCGAATACGCGCAGCTCCGCATCGAGCGTGTCGGTCCCATCGACATCGAGGATGAGCAGCTCGCCTGCGTTGAGCGTGATCTTGAAAAGGTCCTTGTCGGTCGCCGTCGAGATCGAGCCCGTGATCGTCGCTGAAGGCAGGCTCGCGTCGGGGACGATGGGATCGGGGTTCGGCGCCAGCCGATTGCGATCGATCTCCTGCGGGAAGGTGCCGTTCGGCTCCGTGTCCGCGATTGCGTAGACGGGCAGCGTCTCGACGACGTCCGTGACCGTCACGGTGACGTTGCGGGTGACCGAGAGGCCACTGGAATCGGTCGCGCGCGCCGTGAACTGGTAGCTCGATTGGGTCTCGAAATCGGCGGACGCGAGCAGACGGACGTCGCCGGTCCTGGCGTCGATGCCGAGCTTCGCCGCATCGGCGCCTTCAATGCTGTAGAAGACGGCGTCGCCGTCCGGATCGGAGACGGTGACCTTGTAGATCGGCTGCGCGGCCGGGCTGTTCTCGGCAACGGTGGCCGCCGCGCCCGACGTGATCGTGTGAGCGCCGTTCACGCCCGGCAGCTGGAAGTGCGCCGCGGTCAGCTGCGTCCCGGGCGCGACACGCGCAAACTGGACCGCAGCAATGCCGCCCGCGCCGTCCGCGTCGTAGAACAAGGCGCCGCTCCCGGAATCGTAGACGATCCGGTCGTCGGCCTGGGTCGCGACGGCCCCGGTCGCGAAGGCCGCGTCCGACAGGATCCCGGCCGCCAATCCGGCGAAGGGCTCGCCGGCGCCGACCGCGAGGCGGAAGCGATCCGCAGCACTCTCGAAATCGACGATGAAATCCACGTTGCCCGCGGCATCCAGCGCCGTCGTGAACGCAAAAACGTCCGCGCCCGCCGAACCGGTCAGCGTGTCGTTGCCTCCCTTGCCGTCGATCACGTTCGCGCCCGCATTGCCGCGGATGATGTTGGCGGCCGCATTGCCGGTAAGGACAAGCGGAGCGGTGCCGGCGATATCGCCGGCGACCAGATTCTCGAGGTTCGCGCCGAGCGCGTAGCTGAAGCTGGTCGAGACGGTGTCGGTGCCGTGGCCTTCGAACTCGATCGGCGCGTCGCCGACATTGTCGACGACGAACGTGTCGTCGCCGCCATAGCCGTACATCACGTCCGCGCCGGCGCCGCCGTCGATGACATTGCTTCCGAAATTGCCCCAGATGATGTTGCCGAGGCCGTTGCCGGTCAGCGACAGCGCTTCGGTGCCCGGGATGTAGCGCGCCTGTAGATTCTCGACATTGGGATCGAGGACGTAGCTGACGCTGCTGGCGACCAGGTCGGTGCCCTGGCCCTCGAACTCGAGCAGGCGATCGCCGGCATTGTCCACATAATAAGTGTCGTTCCCGCCGTAGCCGTACATGGTGTCGGCGCCAGCCCCGCCGTCGAGCGAATTGTCGCCGAAATTGCCCCAGATCGTGTTGGCGAGCGCATTGCCGGTCAGCGACAGCGTATCGGTGCCGGGAATGAAGCGGGACTGCATGTTCTCGACATTGGCGCCGAGCACGTAGTTGACGCTGGTGACGACCAGGTCGGTGCCGTGGCCTTCGAACTCGACCGCCGCGTCGCCGGCATTGTCGACGATGAACGTGTCGTCGCCGCCATAGCCGTACATCACGTCCGCGCCGGCGCCGCCGTCCAATGAATTGTTGCCGAAATTGCCCCAGATGACGTTGCCGAGCGCGTTGCCCGTCAGCGACAGCGCGACCGTTCCGGGAATGTAGGCCGCCTGCAGATTCTCGACATTGGGGTCGAGGAGGTAGCTGACGCTGGTGGCGACCAGGTCGGTGCCCTGGCCCTCGAACTCGAGCAGGCGGTCGCCGGCATTGTCGACATAATAGGTGTCGTTGCCGCCATAGCCGTACATGGTGTCGGCGCCGGCGCCGCCATCGATCGAATTGTTGCCGAAATTGCCCCAGATCGTGTTGCCGAGCGCGTTGCCGGTGAACGAAAGCGGATCGGTCCCCGGAATGTAGCGAGCCTGCATGTTCTCGACGTTGGCGCCGAGGGCGTAGCTGACGCTGCTGACGACGAGATCGGTGCCATGGCCTTCGAACTCGACCGCTGCGTCGCCGGCATTGTCGACGATGAAGGTGTCGTTGCCGCCATAGCCGTACATCACGTCGGCCCCACCGCCGCCGTCGAGCGAATTGTCGCCGAAATTGCCCCAGATGACGTTGCCCAGCGCATTGCCGGTCAGCGACAGCGGAGCGGTGCCGGGGATAGAGCGGGCCTGCATGTTCTCGACATTGGCGCCGAGGACGTAGCTGACGCTGGTCGCGACCAGATCGGTGCCGTGGCCTTCGAACTCGACCGCCGCGTCGCCGGCATTGTCGACGAAATAGACGTCGTTGCCGCCATAGCCGTACATGACATCGGCGCCGGCGCCGCCGTCGATCGAATTGCTTCCGAAGGTCGCCCAGATCGTGTTGTCGAGGGCGTTGCCCGTCAGCGACAGCGGCTCGACGCCCCCGATGGCCGCGGCCTGCATCTTCTCGATGTTCGCGCCGAGGGCGTAGCTCACGCGCGTGACCAGGAGATCGTTGCCTTCCGAAGGAAGCTCGAAGGCGACATCCGTCGCCGTGTCGACATAATAAGTGTCGTCCCCCGCGCCGCCTTCGGCGCGGTCGGCCCCAGCGCCGCCGTCGAGAGCGTCGGCGCCGGTGCCGCCGACGAGGAAGTCGTCGCCGGCGCCGCCGGAGAGCGAATCATTATCCTCCTCGCCGAACAGGCGGTCATTGCCCTCGCCGCCCGACAGACGATCGTTCCCCGCGCGGCCGTAGATCGTGTCGGCGCCGTTGAGACCGTCGATGACGTCGTCGCCGGGCGTGCCTTCGATCGTGTCGTCGCCGTTCGTCGGCGCCGCGAGCACCGGAGCGAGGTTCGAGCCCCTCATATTCTGCGAGACGCCCCCGGTCGTGGCGCTGCGAAAGGTCACGAAATCCATGAATGCGTCTCCCCCGCCGTTGCGGTCGATCCGGAGCATAGTATCGGCGCCCTGCTGGACCAGCTCCAAATGGCCGGTCTTGAAGAGGCTGGTGACGCCGTCCCAGTTCGCCCAATAGCCGTCGAAAGTTGGATCAAGGCTGAACAGATCGCCGGCCGCACCGGCCTGGAAATCGCGCACGATGAAGGAGGCGATTCCGTCGCGCTGCGAATCGAAGCCGATCGTGACCCTGTCCGCGCCCGAGCCGAGCAGCATGTCGAACGTGCCGTTGCTGAGGTAAATGAGCACGCCGTCGTCACCCGAGCCGGCGTCGATGAGAGCGGCCTGATCGCCGTTGAGGACGATGTTGTCGTTGCCGCCGCCTCCGATCAGCGTGGTCTCGGCCGACGAGCCGACCGCGCCTATATAGCTCACATAATCGTCATGCTCGCCGCCATCCAGCAGGATGCGGCTGACCGCGCCCGCTTCGCGCTGCACGTAGACCAGATCGTTGCCGGCGCCGCCGCGCAACGTGTCGTTGCCCTGGTGCCTGTCCATCAGCTGGTCGTTGCCGGCGCCGCCGAGCAACTCGTCGTTGCCGAACTCGCCGAGGATGACGTCCGGGCCCTCGCCGCCCTCGATCCGGTCGTTGCCGGCGCCGCCGCGGATCCGGTCCGCGCCGTCCGAGCCGACGACGACGTCGTCGCCCGACAGGCCGATGATGAAATCGTCCCCGGTGGTGACCGGGAAGGTCACGCCGGCCACGGTGGAGCCGTCGCTCGCCCAGCCCCCCAGATTCTCGGCGGTGAACGCCGACGCCGAGACGTTCTGGAAGGTGAGCACGGTGAGGAAGCCGGCCGTGTCGAATGCGCCCGCGCGGTCGATCTGAAGCACGACGTCCGCGCCCTGCTGCGCGATCTGCAGATAGGTCCCGAAGGGGTTGGTTCCCGGGTCCCACCCGAACAGCAAGTCGGCCACGTAGTCGATGAGGTCGAGCCGGTCGCCGCCGGCGCCGGTGACGAAGTCGGTGACGACGACGGGGCGCTCGGTGAAGAAGAAATTGCGGGGATCGGCGAGCTCGAGCAGGTCGCGCCCGGCGCCGAGCGTGATGGTGTAGGCGCCGAACAGGTCGATGGCGATGTGATCGTCGCCCGGTCCGCCGTCGATGATCGCGAAATTGGCGTCGCTCAGATAGAAATAATCGGCGCCCTCGCCGCCGTTCATCGTCACCCGGGTCGAGGAGTGGCTGCGGTCGCCGTCATTGTCGATGCTGAAGCCGCGGAAACCGAGACGGTCGTTGCCGCTTCCGCCGTCGAGCAGCGCGACCGTCGAGAGGCCGGGGGCGGTGCGATCGACCCAAAGGTCATCGTCGCCGTCCTCGCCGTACAGCTGGTCGTCGCCGTCGCTATAGTCCGAGATCGAATCGTCGCCGCCGCCGCCGCGCAGCACGTCCGCGCCGACGCCGCCGCTGACGCTGTCCGCGTCAGGCCCGCCTTGATAGTCCATTCAGATCCCCATCCCCGGCGCGTCGACTCGCGGCGCGCATCGTCGAAATGAAGATGCACCTATATCAAGTTATGGAAAAAAAACGAGAAAATTCTGCGCGGCCGCCGCAGGCGGCGCATCAGCCATAGCGCGCGTAGACCGCGCGGCGGCCGTTCGGGCCGAAGGCGATGACCTGATAGGGCTGGCGCCGGCTATGGCCGACGTCCATCCCGGGCGAGCCGGCGGGCATTCCGGGAACGGCGAGACCGGAGAAGGCGCGGCCGCGGGTCGCCAGCAGCCGCTGGATGTCGGCGGGCGGGACATGGCCTTCGACGACCAGGCCGCGGATCGAGGCGGTGTGGCACGACCACAGATCCTGCGGCACGCCCCGCGCCCGCTTCACCGCATTCATGTCGGCGACCGGCACGATCTGCACCCGCTCGCGGAAGGCGGCCTGGACGCGCTCGGCCCAATGGCCGCAGCAGGGGCAGCTCGGGTCCTTCCACATGACGAGGCCGGGCCGGGCCTGGGCGAGGACCTCTCCCGGCGCGGCGAAGGCCAGCGCGGCCGAGCCGGCAATGAACATGCGGCGGTCGATATTCTGCATGGACCTCTCCTAGAGCCGTTCGGCGATCGAGACGACGTCGGTCGCCCGCAGCGCCGCCAGGATCCGCATCAGATGCGGGAGATCGTGGACCTCGATGTCGAGATGGAAGGTGTGGAAGCTGCCGTCGCGGCCGGTCTGGTCCATCGAGACGATGTTGGCGCCGTGATTGCCCATGATGCCGGCGACGACCGCCAGCGATCCCGGCTCGTGCTTGATGACGATGCAGAGCCGCGCGGTGCCGCCGTCCGATTCGTCGCCCCAGGCGAGATCGACCCAGTCGGCGTCGACCCCGTCGGCGAGGCGGTCGCAGCCGATCGTGTGGACCTCGATGCCCTCGCCCTCGCGCCGCAGCCCGACGATGCGGTCGCCGGGGATCGGATGGCAGCATGTCGCGAGCTGGAAGGCGACTCCGGGCGTCAGGCCCTTGATCGAGATGGCGCGGCGCTGAGGCGGAGGCTTGACCCCATCCTTGCCGGTCGAGCCCGGCATCAGCGCCTCCATCACCTGGACGTCGTCGACCCGCTTCAGCGCGATCGCCTCCATCAGCGCCCCGTCGTCGTGGAAATGAAGGCGGCGCAGCGCCTCCGCGATCGCCTCCCACCCCAGGGGCGCGGGCAGGCGCTGGACGATCTCGTCGAAAATCTTGCGGCCGAGCGCCACCGTCTCCTCGCGCTCCTTCGATTTCACGAAGCGGCGGATCTTGGCGCGCGCCTTGCCCGTGACGACGAAGCTCAGCCAGGCCGGCTGCGGATGCTGCGCCTTGGAGACCAGGATCTCCACCTGGTCGCCATTGTCCAGCGGCGTCCTCAACGGCATCACCCGCCCGTTGATCTTGGCGCCGACCGTCTGGTCGCCGAGATCGGTATGGACCGCGTAGGCGAAGTCGACCGGAGTCGCGCCCTTGGGAAGCTGGATCAGCTCGCCCTTCGGCGTGAAGGCGAAGATCCGGTCCTGGTACATCGCCATCCGCGTATGCTCGAGCAGCTCCTCGGCGGTGGCGGCGTGCTCCAGGATCTCGAGCAGGTCGTCGATCCAGGGGTGCTGCGCCTCTGCGGCTTCCTTGCCTTCCTTATAGGCCCAGTGGGCGGCGAGCCCGTGCTCGGCCTTGGCGTGCATCTCCTCGGTCCGGATCTGGATCTCGATCCGCATCTGCTCGTCGTGGATGATGGTGGTGTGGATCGAGCGGTAGCCATTGCGCTTGGGCGTCGAGATGAAGTCCTTGAAGCGTCCGGGGACGACAGGCCAGCGCTGGTGGATCAGGCCCAGGGTCCGGTAGCATTCCTCGACCGAGCCGACGATCGCGCGGAAGGCCATCACGTCCGAGAGTTGCTCGAAGCTGACATGGCGCTCGGCCATCTTGCGCCAGATCGAGAAGGGATGCTTCTCCCGCCCCTGCACCTCGGCCTCGATGCCGTTCGCCTCGAGATGCGCCTTGATGCCGCGGGCGATGCGCTCGATGAGGTCGCCTTCGCCCTTGTGGAGCTGCTCCAGCCGCTTCGAGATCGAGGCGTAGGCGTCGGGCTCGAGCTCCTTGAAGGCGAGCGTCTGCATCTCGGTCATGAACTCGTACATGCCGATCCGCTCGGCGAGCGGCGCGTAGATGTCCATGGTCTCGCGGGCGATGCGGCGCCGCTTGTCCTGGTTCTTGATGAAGTGGAGGGTGCGCATGTTGTGCAGCCGGTCGGCGAGCTTGACCAGCAGCACCCGGATGTCGCCGGACATGGCCAGCAGGAACTTGCGGAGATTCTCGGCGGCGCGCTGGCTCTCGCTCTGCGCCTCGATCCGCGACAGCTTGGTGACGCCGTCGACCAGGCGGGCGACGCTGGAGCCGAACCTCTTCTCGATCTCCTCCGGAGTGGCGAGCGTGTCCTCGATCGTGTCGTGGAGGATGGCGGTGACGATGGTCTCGTCGTCGAGGTGGAGGTCGGTCAGGATCCCGGCGACCTCGATCGGGTGGCTGTAATAAGGATCGCCCGAAGCCCGCGTCTGCGAGCCGTGCGCCTTCATCGAGAAGACGTAGGCGCGGTTGATCAGCGCCTCGTCGGCGTCCGGATCGTAGGACTTGACCCGCTCGATCAGTTCATACTGCCTGAGCACCTCGTCACCATGTGGTGCTGCACCCCGGTGTTGCAATGCAAAAATCGGCCGCGCAGGCTCGGTTGCCCTTTGCCACGGAAAAATGCAGGATGGCGCGCAGCCCGAAAAAGGTTAGGTTCTTCAAATGGTGAAGGCGGAAAGCCTGAAGGCGATCTACGGCGAATGCGGCATTTCGGCTGCGCTGGAGGTCGTCGGCGAGCGCTGGTCGTTCCTGATCCTGCGCGGCGCCTTCAACGGCCTCCAGCATTTCGAGGAATTCCAGTCGACCCTCGGCATCGCCCGCAACATCCTCTCGAACCGCCTCGGCAGGCTGGTCGAGCATGGCATATTGAAGCGCCAGGCCGACGCCGCCGACCGCCGCAGGATCGTCTACAGGCTGACCGACAAGGGCAAGGCGCTGCTGCCGGTGCTGATCGCGCTGCGCCAGTGGGGCGAGCGCTGGGTCTCCGGCATGCCGTCCAACCCGGTGCTGGTCGACCGGATCACGCGGCTCCCGGTTGAGCAGATGGCGGTTCGCGCTGCTGATGGACGCCCGCTGACCATCGGCGATCTGGATTGGGTCGACCGCTCCGACGTTCCCCTCGGCGAAGTGGCGGCTTAGGCCCTCGGCTTCACCGCCAGCGGCAGGTCGTCGAACAGGCCCGCTTCGCCGGGGCGGCGTGCATTCTCGATCTCCAGCATCCTGAACTTGGTATCGACGCCGCCCGGCGCGGAAAAGCCGCCGCTGCGCCCCCCGGACGCGAGCACGCGGTGGCAGGGCACGACGATCGGGACCGGATTGCGGCCCAAGGCGGCGCCCACCGCCTGCGCCGCGCCGGGAGCGCCGACCGCCCGGGCGATCTCGCCATAGGTCCGCACCTCGCCGCAGGGGATGCGGCGCGCGGCCTCATAGACCTTCCTCTCCAGTTCCGAGGCGCCTTCCGGCTCGACCGGAACGCCGGCGAGATCGACCTTTTCGCCGCGCAACAGACGCCCGATCAGGGTCATTGCGTCCGCCACGAAGGGTGGCGGATCGCCTTCGGACGCGCCCGGGAAGCGCGCCTCCAGTCGCTCGCGCATCCGCGCCTCGTCGCGCTCCGGAAGCCCCGCACCTACGACAAGGCCGCCGCGCCACAGGAGGGCGCAGCGGCCTATCGCCGTCTCGAACAGGACGAAGTGGAGGGGCTTATTCGTAGTCGCCGCCCGAATTGTTGTTGCGCGGCGGCGCGGCGGCGGTGAGGCGCAGCGCCTCGGCCGAGGCGGTGAGCGAGCCGACCTCGTCGGGAGCGTCGTCCTCGTCGACCTGGACCCGCTGCAGCGAGCCGACCAGAGCCTCTTCGAGATGCTTCGGCTTCACCGTCTCCTCGGCGATCTCTCGCAGGGCGACGACCGGGTTCTTGTCGCGGTCGCGGTCGATGGTGAGCTCGGCGCCGCCCGACACCTGACGCGCGCGCTGGGCGGCGAGCAGGACAAGGTCGAAACGGTTCGGAATCTTGTCGACGCAATCTTCGACGGTCACGCGCGCCATGGCTTGGCTCCCGGGAAATCCAGTGTTTTCGGCAAGCCGCGGCGGCTAACAGCCGGGGCCTTCCCTGTCAATGTAAGGTCCAGCCGGCTGCGATTCTAGACCCGCATCGGCATGAGCACGTAGAGCGCCGCGGCTTTGTCGTTCTCGCGGAGCAGGGTGGGGGCGGCGGGGTCGGCGAGGTGCATCTCGACATGATCGCCCTCGATCTGGCCCAGAATGTCGAGCAGATAACGGGCGTTGAAGCCAATCTCGAGGCTTTCGGAAGCATAATCGCCCGGCACCTCCTCGGCGGCGGTGCCGTTCTCCGGCGAGGTCACCGAAAGGGTCACCTTGTCGCGGTCGAGCGACATCTTGACCGCCCGCGTCTTCTCGCTGGCGATGGTGGCGACGCGGTCGACGCCCTCCTCGAACGACCGCGGATCGATCCGGAGCAGCTTGTCGTTGGCGGTCGGGATGACGCGGCTGTAATCGGGGAAGGTGCCGTCGATCAGCTTCGAGGTCAGGATCGCATTGCCGAGCCCGAAGCGGACCTTGGTCTCGGACAGCGAGATCTGGACGGTGCCGTCGACCTCGTCGAGCAGCTTGCGCAATTCGGCGACGCATTTGCGCGGAATGATCACGTCCGGCATGCCCTCCGCGCCGGCCGGGCGCGGGACGGTGACGCGGGCGAGGCGGTGGCCGTCGGTCGCGGCGGCCTTCAGCACCGGCTGCGCCTCGTCGGAGACGTGGAGGAAGATGCCGTTCAGATAATAGCGGGTCTCTTCGGTCGAGATGGCGAAGCGGGTCTTGTCGATGATCTGGCGCAGGGTCGCCGCCGGCAGCTCGAAGCGGGTCGGCAGGTCGCCCTCGGCGATCACCGGGAAATCGTCGCGCGGCAGGGTCGAGAGGTTGAAGCGCGCGCGGCCGGCATTGACCTGCATCTTGCCTTCGGCGGCGCTGAGCTCGACCTGCGAGCCCTCGGGCAGCTTGCGCGCGATCTCGAACAAGGTGTGGGCGGCGACGGTGGTGGCGCCGGGCTGCTGGACCTGGGCTTCGACGGTGTCGTTGATCTGGAGATCGAGGTCGGTCGCCATCAGGCGCAGCGTGCCGTCCTCATGCGCCTCGATCAGAACGTTGGAGAGGATCGGGATGGTGTTGCGGCGTTCCACCACCGAATGGACGTGACCGAGGCTCCGGAGGAGCGTGGCCCGTTCGATCGTCGCCTTCATGAAGTCCCCCAAAGATGGTGCTTTGCGAGGAACTCTAGAGCCGCGATCCCCGGCGGGCTAGAGGCGCGCGCGGTTC
>JAXDPC010000260.1:0-41926 GCA_034668525.1 Sphingomonadales bacterium | reverse complement strand
GGACTGGCGGCCGGCATCTACGGGATCCATGTCCATTCGGTCGGCCGCTGCGATCCGCCCGGCTTCGAGAGCGCCGGGCCGCACTGGAATCCGTCGAACCGGCTCCACGGACGGGACAATCCGCGCGGGCAGCATGCAGGGGACCTGCCGAACCTGCTCGTCGGTACCGACGGGCGCGGCACCCTCGAATTCACGGTCCCGGGCGCGAGCCTCTCAGATGGCGCCCGCAGGCTTCTCGACGCCGACGGCGCCGCGGTCGTTCTGCATGCCCGCCCCGACGACTACCGCACCGACCCGAGCGGCAACAGCGGCGCACGGATCGCCTGCGGCGTGCTGGGCTAGATCGGCTCTCCCGCCGCGCGGGCGCGCTCGACCTTGGTCGCTTCAAGCCGGGCCAGATGGCGTGACCCGTACCACAGGCCGAGCAGGGTAAGCGGCGGCATCAGGTAGAGCATCGCGATTCCCGTCGGGAGGCTGCCGGTCAGCACCGACATCTTGCCGGCATAATAGGGTCCCAGCGCCAGGCCGATCATCGTCGTTCCGAGAATGTAGGTCGCCCCCGCAGTGGCGCGCATGCGCGGCAGGACAAGATCCTGGAGGGTGGCGATCGCCGCTCCGACCCAGGCCGAAGCGATCATGTGGGCGACGGGATTGAGCCAGTAGAAGGCGGCGAGGCTGTCGGTGGTGAGGAGGAAGGCGATGATCGGAACCGGAAGCACGGCCGAGAGCATGTTGATGAAGATCCGGCCCCGCGGATCTCGCTGCCGCCAGAGGTCGGAAAGATAGCCGCCGAGGATCACGCCGGCCGCAGCGGCGACCGCCGCGGACCAGCCGATGATCATGCCGACCTCCTCCTTCGCGCTGAGGCCGCCGATGTAACGGGCCGGCGCTGTCCCGCCGTCGTAGAAGCGTGCCTCGACATAGGGCGGAATCCAGAAGCTGGTCGCGTAGGTGACGAACGAAATGCTGCCGAACGCGATGGCGAGCACCACTACGGGAAGCGAGCCCCAGATCAGCCGGTAGGTAGGCGGATCCCGCTGCTTCAGCGACTGCACCCAGGAGAAGATCGCATAGGCGCCGAGGCCGTAGGCGACCCATTGCGGCGCGTCCCCGGTGAGCCGGTAGAGGCCGTAGCCCGCGGCCAGGACCAGAGCGAGGACTGCGAGGTTGGGCCGGAGCGCGCCGGGGATGCGGGCGACGCTGAGCAGCGTCAGCGGCGGCAGGATGGCGGAGAGCTCGCGCCCGAAATCCCGCCAGGCGTGCGGCTGCACGACCGGCTGCGGCAGCCCCTCGGACGCGCCGCGCGGCGGCTCGCGCAGGGTGAGCACCCACAAAGCGAGCAGCAGACCGGGAACTCCGACCGCGAGGAAGGCGGCCTGCCAGCCGGCGAGGCCGAGCGGCGCTGCCGCGGGATCAGGAAAGGCCGCGTTCCAGCGGCTGAGCACAAGCCCGCCGATCGGAAGGCTCAGCGCTCCGCCGATGTACAGGCCGCTCGAATAGATGGACAGCGCGGTGGCCCGCCGTTCCTTCGGGAAGCTGTCCGAGATCATCGAATAAGCGGCGGGGGAGGCGCTCGCTTCGCCGATCCCGACCCCGATGCGGGCTGCGGCAAGCATGCCGAAGCTGTTGGCGAAGCCGGAAAGCGCGGTCATGGACGACCACAAAGCGAGCCCCATCGCCATCAGGCGGCCGCGATACCAGCTGTCGGCGAGCCGACCGAGCGGGATGCCGAACAGTGCGTAAAAGACCGCAAAGGCGGTGCCGTAGAGGAATCCGATCTGGGCGTCGGTGACGCGGAGGTCCGCCTTGATGTCGCCGACCAGGATCGAAAGGATCTGCCGGTCGATGAAATTGATGACGTAGACCAGCACCAGGACGAACAAGGCGTACCAGGCGTAAGCGCCGATCCGCGGCGCGGGCCGTGCGGGAGGAGCGGCTTCCCCGTTGATCGCGGCCATCGATCCTCCGGTTTGTGCTTTCGGCAGCCTCTGGCTAGCAGAGCGGCGCGCATTGGCAACAAGGCTTTACGGATGGCCGTCTCGGTGCTGCTCGTCTGCCTCGGCAACATCTGCCGCTCGCCGCTCGCCGAGGCGGCGCTGCGCCGGGAGGCCGGGCGCATCGGCCTGGATCTCCAGATCGACTCGGCCGGCACCGGAGACTGGCACGTCGGCCGCCCGCCCGACGCGCGCGCGATTGCGGTTGCCCGGCGGAACGGCGCGGACATCTCGCACCTGCGCGCGCGCCAGGTGACGGCGCGCGATTTCGACAGCTTCGACCATATCGTTGCGCTCGACGGGGAAAACCTCGCCGCGCTGGCACGGCTGCGCCCGGAAGGGGCGAAGGCGAAATTGTCGCTGCTCCTCGATCATGTCGATGGGCGGCAGGGCGAAGCCGTGGCGGATCCCTATTATGGCGAGGCCGAGCATTTCGACGCGACCTGGAGCGACGTCGCGCTCGGGGCGGAGGCGCTCGCCCGGAAGATCGCCGCGCGCGAATGACCGACTTCGCCCTTCGGGTCGCGTCCCTGCTGGCCGTACCCGACGGGCAGGTCGAGCGGCTGGCCGGCGGCGACCTCTCGGCTGTGCTGCTGGCGCGCCGGCCGGATGGGCGGTGCACCGTGGCCAAAGGCGGCGCCGCCGTCGCTGCCGAGGCGTCGATGCTCCGCGCCCTGGCTGATGCGGGGATGCCGGTGCCGCTGGTCGAAGGGGAGCACGAGCATCTGCTGCTTCTCGAATATGTCGAGAATGACGGCGTGTTCAGCCGCAATGCCTGGGCGGAGATCGGATGTGCGCTCCGCCGGCTCCACGAGCGGACCGGCGCGCATTATGGGTGGCCGGTGGATTACCGGATCGGGACGGTCGAACTCGTCAACCGGCCGAGGTCCGATTGGCCCGGATTCTGGGCCGAGCAGCGGCTCCTCTCGACGGCGGCTTTGCTCGACCGCCCGTGGCGCGAGCGAATCGAGGAAGCCGTCCGGCGGCTGCCCGACCTGCTTCCCGATGCGCCGCCGGCGTCGCACCTGCACGGCGATCTCTGGAGCGGGAACATCCTGGTCCAGGACGGCCGGCTCGCCGCGCTGATCGACCCGGCCTGCTATTATGGCGACGCCGAGGTCGATCTGGCGATGGTCGCCTTGTTCGATTCTCCGCCGCCGGAATTCTGGGAGGCCTATGGGCCCCTGCAGCCCGGCTGGAATGAGCGCCGCCCGCTCTACCAGCTCTTTCCCGCACTCATCCACCTGCGGCTGTTCGGCAGCTCCTACGGTCCGCTGGTCGAGCGCCTGCTCGCCCGCGCCTGAGGCAGTCCGCAACGCCGGCTCAACCGAGGGGATAACGTTCCACCGTCGAATAAACCGCACCTTCGGCTGTCAGGCGGCTCTCGAACAGGGTGAAGGCGTCGACGGCAAAGGGCGGCGTGGCGAGGCCACCCTGCTCGGCGAGATAGCCGGCGGGAGTGCCGGCGGACCGGTTCAGTCGCGCCAGCGTGATGTGCGGAAAATAGGTGCGCCGGTCCGGCTCGACGCCGATGCGGACGATCGCCTGGTCGATCTTCCTGTGCAGGGCCTTCAGCGGCTCGTGCGGCACCACGCTCGCCCAGATCACGTCGGGCTGGCCGCGGCGGTCGAACATCCCAATGCCGCTCACGGCGGCCTCGAACGCCGGGTGATGGATCGCGCCCAGGGCGGCATGGACGTCTTCGGCCCGGTGGCGATCGACCTCCCCGATGAAGCGAAGCGTCAAGTGGATCTGGTCGTCCGACTGCCAGCGCGCGCCGCGGACGCCGCCCATCGTTGCGAGGAGGAGGCTGCGGATCGCCGGAGGCGGCCGGATCGCGACGAACAGCCGGTGCATGCTGGCAGCTAGCGGAAAAGCGTTGCGGCCGGGAACCGGTTTTCCTTGAATGTAGCCGCCGATCCCACGATATTATGGGGGTACGGCAGGGGATGCCCGGCAAAAGGAGAGTATGAAATGGCAAACTGGTCTGACCCGCGGACGGCCGCCACGCCGCAGCCGACGACGACCGCCGGTCGGGACGTCGCGTTCGATGCGGGCCTGCGCTCGCACATGCTGACGGTCTACAATTACATGGCGTCGGCGGTGCTGCTCACCGGCGTCGTCGCAATGCTGTTCTCGCGCGGGGGCATCGATTCGCCCGCTTACCAGCTGTTCTCGCAAGGGGGGCTGCTCGTCTGGGTCGTCATCCTGGCGCCGCTCGGTCTGGTGATGTGGCTGAGCTTCGGCATCAACCGCATCTCGACGGGAACCGCGAAGACGCTGTTCTGGGTCTATGCGGTGCTGATGGGGCTGTCGCTCTCTTCGATCTTCCTCGTCTACCAGCTCGGCTCGATCGCCCAGGCCTTCTTCGCCGCGGCGGCCGCCTTCGCCAGCCTCAGCCTGTGGGGCTACACCACCAAGCGCGACCTCTCGGCGATGGGCACGTTCCTGATCATGGGCGTGTTCGGCCTGATCATCGCGATGGTCATCAACCTCTTCATGCGCTCGACGGCGATGGACCTGGCGATCAGCGCGATCGGCGTGCTGCTGTTTGCCGGCCTCACCGCCTACGACACGCAGAAGATCAAGAGCATGTACTTCGCGGTCGCCGGCACCGATTTCATCGGCAAGGCGGCGGTGATGGGCGCGCTGACCCTCTATCTCGACTTCATCAACCTGTTCCTGTTCCTTTTGCGGCTGGTCGGCGACCGCCGCTGAGCCGCCCCCGAGCAGGAGCAAGCGAAGGCCCGGCGGAAGCCGGGCCTTTTCTTCATGACGGTTCCCGCTTCGGCATCAGCGCATCGTCGATCTCTCGCGCACGGATCGCCGCCGGCCGCGCCTGCAGCCGCCCGACATAATCGGCGAAGGCGGGCCGGCGGTCGATGTTGCCGAACATCATCCCCCAGCCGATCTGAGATCCGACATAGACGTCGGCCGCGGTGAATTGATCGCCGCACAGATAGTTGCAGTCTTTCACCGCTTGCTCGAGCGTGTCCATCACCTGCTCGAAAGTGCCGTATCCCGCCATCGGCGCCTTGTCCGGCGGCGCCAGGAGGCCGAGCGACTTGCCGGTCACCGCCGCCTCAACCGGCCCGGCGGCGAAGAACAGCCAGCGATAATAGGGCCCGCGGCGCGGATTTCCGGACGGTGGCGCCAGGCCCTTGTCCGGGAACATGTCGGCGAGATAGGCGCAGATCGCCGCCGTTTCGGTCACTACCGTCTCGCCGTGCCTGACGGCCGGCACCTTTCCCATCGGGTTGATCGCCAGATAATCGGCGCCCTTCATCGAGCTCGCATAATCGAGCAGCACCGTCTCATAGGGCTCGCCGACCTCCTCCAGCATCCAGCGCACGATCCGACCGCGGGACATCGGATTGGTGTAGAAGGTGAGGGTCTCCGTCATGATCGTTCCTCCTCCGGCCCGGACGCAGCGTGCGGCGGAACATTCGCCCGCGTCCCGCGCTGTTCGCCTCACATTGCAAGACTTTGACCCGGGAGAACAGCCATGCTTCGCAACCTCATCGGCGCAGCCATCGGGCGCAGGATCGCCGGCCGCAACAACGGCGCCGGGGGCGCGCTGCTCGGCGCCGCGGCACCGTGGATCGCCCGCCGCGCCTTCGGGCCGCTCGGCTTCGCCGTCGCCGGCGCCTGGGGCGCCAAGAAGCTCTACGACCGGCGCCGCCGCGGCCGCGTCGCGCCCACCGTCTGAGCCGATACGGGGGAGCCGCGCCTAGCCGCCGCTCCCCTTCATCTCGACCAGCCACAGAGCGGCGATCAGCGCGGGCGTCGCCGCGATCACCGCCAGGGTGACCAGCCGCAGGAAGCCGACCTGCACCGTCTTGACCTCATGGGTATGGAGCCGCCGCGCCACCGGGCAGGCGCGCCGTTCGGCCGCGACGAAGACCATGATCGCGATCAGCAGGAAGGCCGTTGCGATGGCCTGGGCACCTAGACCGGCTCGAGCTCGGTCAGCAGGTTGAACCCGGCGCCGACTGCGATCGAGGAGAAGCCGGTCCGCATCCAGCCCGCGAAGGTCCGCTCGCTGGCGAGGATTGTGCGACCTCGGCGAAATCGGCCCGCTCCTCGGCAAGATGGTGCCTGTCGCTGCTGTCGGCCACGCTCAGAAGCGGCTGGTCTCGGGCTGCGGCTCAGGGCGCGGCGGAGGCGAGCCCTCGGGCGGCGGCGCCCCGGTCGGCGGACCCGGCGGCACGCCCTCGTCCGGCTTGTCTCCGGCATCGTCAGGGACCGGAGAGCCGTCGACCGGCGCGGCGGCGGGCTGATCGGGAGTGGGCTCGGCCTGATTCGACTGGACCTCGTTGGCCGGCGCCCGGTCGGCCTGCTGCAGCGACACCTCCGCGACCGGCGCGCGGGCGCCGTCGCCGAGCGCCTGGGTCATGAAGCTGCGCCAGATCCGCGCCGGTATCCCGCCACCGCTGACCCCTGCCATCGGCCGGTTGTCGTCATTGCCGACCCAGACGCCGACGACGAGGTCCTGCGCGAAGCCGAAGAACCAGGCGTCGCGATAGTCCGACGCGGTCCCGGTCTTGCCGAAGGTCGGCACCGGCAGCCGCGCCGCCGTGCCCGTGCCGCGCTGGGTGACCGCGAACAGGACGTCGCGCAGCATCGGGAAGGCGGGGTCACGCCGCACGCCCTCGCCCGAGCCCCAGATGCCCGACAGCCAGCCGCCGTCGCGGGCGATGCCGTAGGGCCGCACCGGATAATGGCCGGCCGCCACGGCTGCATAGGCCGACGTCATCTCCAGCAGGCTGACGTTCGCGGTGCCGAGCGCGAGCGTCGGCTCGGGCCGGAGCGGGGTCGAGATGCCGAGGTCGCGCGCCGCCTGGATGACATTCTGCCGCCCGACCCGCTCCGCGACCTGGACCGCGACCGAGTTGCTCGAATAGGCGACGGCGTCGCGGACGGTGATGCGCCCGCGATAGCGCTGGTCGTAATTTTGCGGGCGCCAGCGCCCCATCACCACCGGCGCGTCCATCACCGGCGTGTCCGGAGTCAGGCCCGCCCGAAATGCCGCAAGATAGACGAACAGCTTGAAGGATGAGCCGGGCTGGCGCCGCGCCTGGGTCGCGCGGTTGAACGGGCTCTGGCCGTAATTCTTGCCGCCGACCATCGCCACGACGCGCCCGTCCGGCCGCATCGCCACCAGCGCGACCTGAGCGCGACCCAGCCCCGCGCGGCGGACGGTCTGCACCGCGATGCGCTGGAGGTCCCCTTCCAAGGTCGTCCGCAACACCCTCTCGCCATATTCGCCGTCCGGCGCCGCCTGCTCGGCCTGCTGCACCACCCAGTCGGCGAAATAGGTGCCGGTCGGCACGGTCTCGCGCTCGCGCACGTTGAGCCGGGCCGGACGCGTGGTGTCGAACTCGCCCTCGCTCAGCATGTTCGATTCGACCATTTCGCGCAGCACCAGCCGGGCGCGGCGGCGGGCGGCCTCGAGGTTCCGGGTCGGGGCAAGCCGCGAGGGCGCGTTGACGACGCCCGCAAGGAGCGCCGCCTGGGCCAGCGTCAGCTCCTCCGGCTCCCGGCTGAAATAATGCCGCGCGGCCGCGCGCAGACCGTAGACGTTGTCGCCGAAATAGACGTTGGAGAGATAGCGGCTGAGGATCTCGTCCTTGCTGAGCCACGCCTCCAGCCAGAAGGCGATCAACGCCTCCTGCGCCTTGCGCCCGAAAGTCCGCTGCTGGCTCAGGAAGCTGGTCCGCGCGAGCTGCTGGGTGATCGTGCTCCCGCCCTGGCGGACTCCACCGGCGCTGACGTTGCGCAGCAGCGCGCGGACCGTGCCGCGAATGCTGATCCCGAAATGTCCGTAGAAGTTGCGGTCCTCTATCGCGACGAAGGGCTGCCAGACGTGGCGGGGGAGGCGGGTGACGTCGACCGGCTGGTCGATGATCGCGCCGCGCCGGGCGATCGGCTCGCCGTTGGCGGCGAGGATGGTGAGGCTCGGCGCGTTGATCGGCTCCAGCGACTTGGACAGCGGCGCGGTTACCGCGAGCCAGGCGACGGCGAGGACGAACAGGACGGCGAAGACGAGCAGGATCCGCTTCGCCTTCTGCCAGCGCGTTCGCTTCGGGCGGTCGGGGGGAGGGGCGTCGCCGCCTGCGGGACCTGCCGGATCGGGCGCTGCTTCAGGCTCGGTCGCGGCAGTCCGGAACATACGCATCATCCTCCACTCATGCTCCGAACGCCGGGATTAGGAAAGAGGTTGCCGCCCCGGTGCGGGCGGCGCCAGCCGGCCGATTCCGACCTCCGCAGGACCGGCGCCGAGCTCGGCCAACCCGTCCGGCCAGGGACCGCCGGCGATCAGCGACTCCGTGATCGCCGCCATCGCCGGGGCGGTCTGGAGGCCGTAGCCGCCCTGGCCGGCGAGCCAGAAGAAGCCCGGCGCGTCCGCGGCGAAGCCGGCGGCGGGGACCCGGTCGACGGTAAAGGTCCTGAGGCCGGCGCGGCGGTGTAGGATGCGGGCCACGCTCAAGCTGGTATATCGTTCGATCTTCCAGGCGGCGAGCGCCACGTCATAATCCTCCGGTTGGGCGTCGCAGGGCCCGGATTCGATCTCGTCGACCGGCGAGGCGGCGAGGCGGCCGCCTTCCGGAAGGATGTAGAAATCGTCGACGGCAGTCTTCACGAAGGGCCAGGACCGTACGTCCGCGCCCGCCGGCGCGTCGATTATGACGATGGTGCGGCGAAGCGGGCGCAGGGCGAGCGGCCGCACGCCGGCGAGCTTCGCGACAGCGTCCGCCCAGGCACCGGCGGCGTTGACGAGGACGGGCGCGGTCCATTCCTCCCCGCTCTCCGTGACGGCGATCCACGCTGGAGCGATCCGGGCAACGCGCCGCCCGGTGAGGACCTCGCCTCCCGCGGCGCGCACCGCGCGTGCATAGCCCTGCAGCATCGCATCGGAATCGAGCCTCAGCCCATCCGGGTCGACGCATCCCGCCACCGCGCCTTCGCGTCCAACCCGCAGCGGCGGGAACAGGTCCGCCATCTCGGCCTCCCCGACGCGGCGGAGGCCGCCTGTGAAGCGCGCCATCTCCGCCTCGAGGGCGTCGAGCTCCGGCAGCATCTCCACGCTTGCGACGAACAAGGCTGCGGCGCGCTCGGCTACGCCCTTGGCAAAGAAGGGCCTGCTCCACGCCGTCAGCGCTCGCACGGCGTGGTTGCCGATGCCGTAATGACTGAAGGTCGCGCTCCGCCCGCTCGAATGGACGCCCACCGCTTCCTCCGCCTCGAGCACGACGACCCTGCCGTGCCGCGCCAGCGCCGCCGCGGCGGAGAGGCCGGCGACGCCCCCGCCGATCACCAGAATGTCGGCACGATTCATCGCCCGCCGAACTCCTCGAACGGCCGCCCCAGCAAGGCGGCGACGATCCGCTCGCTGGCCTTGCCGTCTCCGTAGGGATTGGGCCCGTTGCGGAAGCCGGCGGCCGGCGCTCCCGCGTCGAGCACCTCGGTCACGGCGGTGACGATCGCTTCGCTGTCGGTTCCGACCAGCCGAGCCATCCCGGCCTCCAGCGCTTCCGGCCGCTCGGTCGCCGCGCGGGTGACCAGCACCGGCTTGCCGAGAGAGGGCGCCTCCTCCTGAATTCCGCCCGAGTCGGTGAGGATGAGGTCGGCACGCTGCATCAGCCGCACCATGGCCGGATAGCCGAGCGGCGGCAGCAGGTGGATGTTGTCGCTTCTTTCCAGTGCCGCCTCCACCGGGCCTTTCACCTGCGGATTGAGGTGCACCGGGTAGACGATGTCCACGTCTCCTCGCTCCGCGATCTGCGCCAAAGCGGCGCAGACGCCGCGTAGCCCCTGGCCGAAGCTCTCCCGCCGGTGGCCGGTGACGAGGAGCAGCCTTCGGCCTTCGCGCAACTGCGGAAGCTCCGCGTCCGCGGCCGTTCGGAGCTTCTCGTCGGCCTCCAGCCTTCGCACCGCCAGCTCGATCGCATCGACGCCGCTGTTGCCGGTGACGAAGACCGTGCCCGATACGCGCTCTGCGTCCAGGTTCCGTCGCGCGCGCCTGGTAGGTGCAAACAGAAGGTCGGCGACGAGGTCGATCGCACGGCGGTTCATCTCCTCCGGGAAGGGCCCGGCGAGATCGTAGGTCCTGAGGCCCGCCTCGACATGGGCGACAGGGACGCCGCGGTGGAAGGCGGCGGTCGCCGCGGCCAATGCAGTCGTCGTGTCGCCGTGGACGAGCACCCTGTCGGGCCCGATCTCCGCCAAGGCCGCATCGAGCCGCTCGATCGCCCGACCCGCCAGGGCGTTGAGGCTCTGCGCTGACGTCATCAGGGCGAGGTCGAGGTCCGGCTCCAGCCCGAACAGGCGCAGCACGGGACGGACCATCTCGCGATGCTGGCCGCTGAGGCAGAGGCGAAGGTCGACCGCCGGCTCGGCGCGCAAGGCGAGCAGCAGCGGCGCCATCTTGACCGCTTCCGGCCGCGTGCCGATCACTGCCAGCAGCTTCATCGCGGCCCGGAAGGGTGCCAATATGGGACCGGCGCCGAGGGGGGTTCGACAGGCATCGGGCCCGCTGATACTCGCCGCCGACGCGATGGCAATCCACCACCGGATCCTCCGCGCCGCCTTCGCCGGCCTCGCTCTCTGGCTGCTGTTCGTCGCCTGGGCGCAGAGCGATCTCCGGATCGGAGCTCCCCGTGAGGGCCAGCGCCTCCTCGTCCTGCACGATCCCGAGAATGCCGTCGACGCGATCCTGGCGGCGAACCTGACTGGCCGCTTCGGTCGCGCGACGCTCCGCCCGATCGCCGGCTACCGTGCCGGCGACGCCCGCCGCTTCGACGCGATGCTCGTCATGCCGTCCGCTCCATCCAGCCAACCGCCGCAAGCGCTGCTTGCCGATGTCGCAGCTTCGCGGGGGCCGGTGATCTGGATTCAGCACGCCATCGGCCGCCTGTTCGCCGGCCGCTCCGTCGCGGCGCGAGCCGGATGGTCGCCGGCGCCGGAGCGGCCCGCGGACTGGGTCGCGGTGCGCTACAAGGGGCGCGACTTTCCCCGCGACCTCCGCGTCCGGACCGGGGCGGCGGAGCCCCTGGTCGCCGATCCTTCGCGGGCGCAAATCCTCGCCGTCGCCGTCGGGCCCGGCGGGCGCGAAACCCCATGGGCGGTCCGCGCGGGGCCGCTTCTTTACGTCGCGGAATCACCCTTCGCCTACGCGCATGAGGACGATCGCTATCTCGTCTTCGCCGATCTGCTGTTCGAGATGCTGGCGCCCGACGCCCCCGAGCGGCACCGGGCGATGGTTCGGATCGACGACATCGGACCCGAAGCGGATCCGCGAAGCATCCGCCGCCTCGTCGACCTGCTGGCGGGCGAAAATGTGCCGTTCGGCCTCGCGGTCCGGGACACCTATAGCGCGTTTCGCAACGGCCGCCCCGCGCACCTCACGCTGCGGCAGCGCCCGCGGCTCGTCCGCGCCCTGCGCGACGCGGTCTCACGCGGCGGGGCGCTGATCGCGCAGGGTCGAAGCGGGGGGCGCATCTGGCCGCGCGCCGGCCTCCCTCGCCCTGCGATCTTCGCCGGCGCGCCGGGGCGGCCGCCGAGCCGCGTTCGTTGGGACCGGCCTTCCTATTCTGCCGGCGACCGCCGGCAGGCGCAGTTCGTGCCGTTCGAGGTCGTCGATGTTCGCGGCGACCTCGTCGTCCCGGAGAATCTCGGGTTGGTGTCGCGGGGGCGGGGGCCGGAGCGGCTGATCGCGTCGGCGCGTCGCAACCTCGCGGTCCGCGACGGTTTCGCCGGCTTCGCCTTTGCCTGGCACGAGGATCCGCAGACGCTCGCGGCCCTCGTTCGCGGCGTGCGTGGCGCCGGTTACCGTTTCGTCGGTCCGGAAGACGTGGTCCGCGACGCACCCGCGCATGCCGTCTCGGCCCTGCACCGCCCCGCTCCTCTTGCCGCCGCTGCGTCCGGCTGGGTCGGGGCGCTGCCGCACCTCCACCAGCCGCTGCTGCTCGCATTGCTCGCGCTGACGGCGGGATTGTGGTTCGCCGCCGAGCGGCTTCTTCGCCTGATCCCGCTCAGCGCGCGGCGATGGCCTGCGTTCGGCGGCAGATGAGGCCGGCGAGGCGCGGCTGCGGATCGTCCGTCTGCGGAACCGTCACCTGCAGGCGGCAATCTCCGCCTTCCCAGCTCGCCTCGAGCGAGGCGGTGCCGTCGAGGGCCGGAATGTAGACCTCGCCGCCCGAGACGGCGACGTGCATGTCCGCCGTGCCGTCGACGCGGACCAGCGCTCCGGCCGGAAGGGCGCTGCCGTCCTCCAGCGAGAGCTGGAGGAGAACGCCGCGCTCCCGCCGCACCCCGAAACGGACAGTGGCGCCCGCTCGCGCGAACGGTCGCACCGGGACCTCCGTCTCGCTGATCTGGACCTCGAGCGGCAGATCCGCCTCCTCGATCCGGATCACGTTGCGATCGAACGGCCGCAGCGACGGGACGACGATTGAGCCGTCAACCCCGGTGACCCCGATGAGCTGGTTGTCGGCATAGACTCGCACCCCCGCCTGCCGCCCGACCTGCACCCGCGCGAAGCTTCCGCCGAGCGAGCGGGCGGCGAACGGCCGTCCGCCGATCAGGCCAAGCGAGCCGCGTGCGGAGAGTCGTACACCGGTGCCACCGCCCGCGCGGCTGACATGGGCTCCGAGCGTCGCCAGCGTCGTGTTGTAGGTATAGACGCTCTCCATCGTGCGCCTGCCGTCGCTGACGTTCGTGGATGCCCGGTATCCTCCGCCGATGCCGCTGGGCGCATCCTCCTGGACGGAGATGTTGTGCGAAAAGCCGCCGTCGGCCCGGTACTCCACCGACGCCGAGGCGCTGCGGCGCCCGCCGAGCGCGAAGGAGACATGGGCGCCGAGCACGGTCTGCGCCTTGCCGGCGACGGCGCGGCGCGCGAAGACCTGCATGGTCATGCCGTCGATCAGGGGTACGTTGCCGAAAATCCCGGCGACGCTCTCGTCCTCCTCGCCTCCGCGGCGGTCGCGATGGATGTAGTTGAGACCGATCGAGCCGCCCAGCAGCGGCAGGTCCGCGAAGGCCTGCGCGCTCAGCCGCGGCGGACGGTTGTCCTCCCCGATGCCCACGAAGCTGTAACCGGCGCTGGCATATTCGGCACGGATGCCGAGGGAAAGTCCGGTGCTGCGCCGCTCAACGGAACCCGAGAGGAGTGCGCCGTTGCCGCGCGGGGAGCGGCTGAAATTCGCCGCCGCACCGATCGTGCCGAGGTCGAAGAAGGAGAGACTTACCCCGGCGCCGGCGACCTGGGTGTCGCGGCTCGCCTGGGCGTGACCCTCCACCGTGATCGCGTCCGTGACGCCGTAGCGGTGGCTGGTCGATGCGAGCAGGCCGCCATAATCGTTGCTGCGGACGCCGAAGCCCGAACGGACGAAGCCGATCTCGTAGGAGAAATCGTGGAGCCCGCGCCGGAGCAGCAGGCTCGACGCATAATAGGATTGCTGGGTGACCACCTGCCGCCCGAGCAGATCGCGCGTCACCAGCTGGACGGTGCCGCCGCCAGACTGGATCGGGATGTTGGTCAGCTCGAACGGGCCGGGCGTCACCTCGCGGCTGCCCTGGAGGGTGTTGTTCACATAGACGTCGACGACCGACGGCACCGCGGCGCTGCCCTCCAGAGTGGGGAGCGGCATGGTGAGGTAGCCGGGGCGCGTCGCGAAATTGCGCGCATATTGGATGCCGGCGAAGCGCAGCGGCGCGACGCCGTTGCCCCCCGTGGTCACGCCGTCGCCGATCCGAGTCGAGGTGAGCTTCTCGGGCCGGTCGATGGACCAGCTGGTCTCGAGCCTGACCAGGCGCGACCGTCCTGCGCTCGAGCTTGCCACGAAGCTCGACGATCCGACGCCGAAGCGTGTGAATGCCCCGGCCTCGATCGCGCCGTTGAGGCCGATGCCGCCACTGCGATACTCTGCGAGAATATCGTAGTTCAGCCAGCCGCCGGTGCCCGAGGGAGTCATCTCGACGGCGTCGAGGCCGGAGAGGCTGGAGCTCTGCCGCTCGAACAGGTCTGGGCGCGCATCGATCCGCAGCGACTGCTCGGCGCCCGACAAGGTCGCGCTGAGGCCCGGGTCGTTGTCGATCCGGTACCAGGCCTCGCCGTCGATCGTGATCGGCGCCACCGAGGGCAGGCGGATTCGCCATTCGCGCAATTGTGCCTCGCTGGCGTAGAGGCCGCCGCTCGAATCGCGCTGCAGGAGCAGGGGCTCGTCCGAGCCCTGACCGTTGACCACGACCTCGAGCAAGGTCGGCTCCAGCGGCGATGCGGTCGCCGCACCGGACGCCAGTGCGGGCGCGGAGCCGGCGAGCAGCAGACCGAGGAGGCAGGCCCTAGTTGCGGCGGAGCGTGAGCTGGGCGTCGGCACGGTCGGCCGTCCTCTGGATCGACGTGAACCGACTGCGGTCGACGATGACCGGCTCGTTGCCCACCACCCAGCGCCGGCTGCTGCCCGGAAGGACGACGCCCAGATTGGTGCCGTCGGCGAAGTCGATCCCGGTCGCGGCTTCCGCGGCGGCAGGTTCGACGCGGACATAGTTGCGACCGCCGTTCGTCGCCTCGACCGTCCAGCGGCCGTCGGTGCCGCGCGCGGCTGACCAGGCGAGCTCCGCCGCGGTTCCCGGCTGAATCGAGACGAACAAGGGCAGGTTGAGCCGCAGCGCCACCTGGACGCCGCCTCCGGGCGTGGCCTGCGGCACCTCCTCGACCATCAGGCGGTAGGCGCGCGGGCCGCCGGCGGGGTTGCGCAGGCCCACCCGGATCAGCTGGGTGCCGCCGCCCGGGATGGTGAAGATCGGCGGCGAGGCGATCACGCCGCTCGTCTCGACATAATGGTCCTCGCCGTCCGGCTGGCTCCAGTCGAGGGCGTAGGCCCGGATCGTGACCGGCGTATGCTCCTGGTTGCGGACGCGCAGCGTCGCGGTGCGGCGCCCCGCGTTGATCTCGAGCCGGATCGGATCGACCTGCAGCGAGCCGGCGGTCGCGGCCGCCGGCAAGGCGAGGGCGGCCGCGGCGGCGAGCAGCGCGATGCTGAGGCGGGTCATCATGATCGTTCGGCTCCTGGTCAGTAGGTGACGGTGACGTTGACGGTGTCGGAATAGCTTCCGGCAGGGACGCCGGTCTGGCCGGAGAAAACGCGCCCGTAGACCGTGACGGTCTGGGCCGCGCCGGTGCCGGTGTTGCCGATCGTGGCGGTGGTGGCGGTGCCGTCGCCCCAGATGGTGCCGTGACCGGCGGAGGTATGGATCGTGTAGTTGAGCGTGTTCCCGCCCGCGGTCATGCGCCGGGTCGCCATGGTCGCGCCGCTGCCGCCGCCGGCGTCGGCGGACAGGGTCCAGGCCGATCCGTTGGTGCAGGTGACGGAAACGGTCCCGTTGGCATCGACATTGCTCCCGCTCAGCGTATTGACGCTCCCGAATGCGATGGCGGTCGTGGACACCGTGCAATTGGCCGTCACCGTCGCGCTGACGCCCATGGTCGTGGTCTGCGTCCCCGCCATCGCCGTGGTCGGCATGGCGAGTCCGAGCAAGGCGGACGCGGCGAGCGTCTGCGCGGGCCGGCTCGAAGCAAGGGTGATGTGCATGTCTTCGCTCCTCGAGCATTCGTGCCCGATCCCCGGACCGAGCGGCTCATGGCGGGACTACGGTAGCTCTGGTAAAGACATGGTTAACCAGGGCCGGTAACTGGCCGGTTGGTTTTTTCCCGACCTTTGCGGCGGCTTCAGCGAGCGGATTTCGATGGGGGACATGAGCGATGCCGAGATTGCCGCGCGTGCGGCCGATGCCGCCGGCCGGCTGCTCATGGAACTGCGCGCCGGGGGCCTCATCACCGGGCCCGCGATCGGCACCGCCGGCGACCTCCTCGCCAATCAGCTTATCCTGGCGGCGATCCGGGAGCGGCGTCCCGACGACGGCATCCTCTCGGAAGAATCGCCGGACCGGCCTGACCGGCTGGCGAGATCGCGGGTGTGGATCGTCGACCCCCTCGACGGCACCCGCGAATATGGCGAGGGCCGTGACGACTGGGCGGTCCATGTCGGCTTGGCGATCGATGGCGTCGCTGCCGCCGGTGCGGTAGCGGTGCCGGCCCGTGGGCGGCTGTTCCGGTCAGACGATGCCGCCGTGGCCGTTACGGAAGCGAAGCGAAGACCGGTGCTGCTCGTCAGCCGCACCCGGCCGCCGCGGGAGGGGCCGGCGCTGGCGGCCGCGCTCGGCGCCGAGCTTCGCGAGATGGGGTCTGCGGGCGCCAAGACCGCGGCAGTGGTCGCCGGAGAGGCGGACATCTATTTCCACTCCGGCGGCCAGCACGAGTGGGACAATTGCGCCCCGGTCGCGGTCGCGAAAGGCGCCGGGCTTCACGTCAGCCGCCGGGACGGCAGCGCCCTCGTCTACAATCAGCAGTCTCCGCTGGTGCCGGACCTGCTGATCTGCCGGCCGGAATGGGCAAGCCGCGCGATCGACGCGCTCAGCGCCGCCGATAGGGCGTGAAGTCGCCGAGCAGGCAGGTCGGGCCGGGGATCGACGATCCCGCCGCGATCGTGCGGAAACGGTCGCTCCGGCAGTAGCTGTCGCCGGAGGTCTCTATCACGATCGCGCTGTCGGGGCGCAGGCCCGGGCAGTCGCCGCGCAGACGGTTCACCCACAGCGTCCCCGGCGTGTCGTAGACCAGAGTTCGCCGATCGACGGCGTGGAGCGCCGTCGCGCCGATCCGGGGCACGCAGCGATCGGGCTCCCCGGCTACGCGCTCGGCGAGCTGGCGCTCGAGCGCGGCGCTCTCCCGGTCCTCCACCGGGCCGGCCGCGGCGCAGCCGCCGAGCGCGAGGGCGAGCATCGGAGCGTGCATCTTCATCATCCAGCCTCCAGCCGCCTCAACGTTCGGAACCGGGCCGCGGTTCAGGGATGCTCTTGCGCGAAGGCGGCGGCGGCCCCGAACAGGCCGGGTTGCGGATGAGTGAGAAGCTTTACCGGAATCCCGTCCATTCGCCGCTCGAACCGGCCCTTCGCGGTGAAGCGGTCGCGGAAGCCCGAGCCCGGCAAATGCTCTGCGAGCCGCAGGCCGAGGCCGCCGGCGATCACCACGCCGACCGCGCCGTGGGCGAGCGCGAGGTCGCCGGCGACGGCGCCGAGGATCAGCAAATAGCGGGCCAGCGCCGCGCCGGCCAGCCTGTCCGCGCCCGACAAAGCGGCCGTCCACAACGTCTTGTCGTCACGAACCTCGACTGGCCGCTCCTCGACGGCGGCGAGCGCCTCGTAGATGCCGGCGAGTCCCATTCCGCCGGCGAGGCGCTCCACCGAGACGCGGCCGTAGCGGACGCGTAGCTGCGCAAGGATTCGGTCTTCGACCGCGTCGAGCGGGGCGAAGTGAGTATGGCCGCCTTCCGTCGGGATGACGTCGTAGACGCCGTCCGCGCGGCGCAGCAGCTGCGCGACCCCGAGGCCGGTGCCCGGACCGATCACGCTGATTAGCCCCTGGCGCGGCAAGTCCTCGGGGGGGCCGCACAAATGGCGGTAGTCGCCGTCGCCGAGTTGCGCGACGGCATGCGCGACCGCGGCGAAATCGTTGATGATGGTCAGGCGCTCCAGACCGAGCTCGCGCCGAAGCAGCGCCGGCCGGATCACCCAAGGGTTGTTGGTGAGTTTCAGGACCTCGCCGACGACCGGCCCGGCGAAGGCGATCGCGGCCGCGCGGGGGAGGGCATGCCCGCTCCGCTCGCGAAACACGTGCCAGGCTTCTTCGAGGCCGGCGTGATCGCCGGTCTTCAGCGTGCAGGCCTCGCCGAGGCGGCGCACGCGTCCGTCGCCGACCTCCGCGATAGCGAAGCGCGCATGGGTCCCGCCGATGTCGACGACCGCGATCTCGCTCATCGCCGCGGACCCTAGCCCGCTCGGCGCAACCCCACCAGCGGGATCGCTCCGGGCCGGGGAGGGCGGCCCGTGCCGCCAGGCTTGGCGCCTGTCGCATCGATGGCGTCGGCCTTTAGAATTTGTTAACCATTTGCGCCCTGAAGGGGACGCATGCCCAAAGCCTGTCATCTCCACGCCGTCATGCTCGCCGCCGCCGGACTGGCGGCGTGCCGATCCGAGCGTCCGCAGGGACCGCCGCCGCCCCGTCCGGTGGTCGTGATCGAGGCCGCGGAGGGCTGGCGCAGCGCCGCGCTGCCGCAGCATGCCGGCGTCACCGAGGACATGCCCGGCCTGTTCCGCCAGCTCGCCGCCGCGGCGCGCGCCGCCGGCGCCGATCGCGAGCTGCTCGATCCGTACCTGGCCCTGCCGCGTGCGGCCCCTGCGCCGGGCCCCTATCGCTGCCGCCTCGTCCGGCTCGGCCCCGCCGCCGCGGCGCCCCGCGGCCGCCGCGGCGGCCGCGAGGCCTTCTGCTTCGTCACTCTCGTCGGGGACCGGCTGAGCCTCACGCTGGAAACGGCCGCACGGCCCCTGGGCGGGTTCCTCTGGGAGACCAGCGAGCCGGGCCGCCTCGTCTTTCTCGGCGCCGAGTTTCGCCCCGGGGGCCGCACGGCGCTGCCTTACGGCGAGGCGGGCGCGATCAGCACGGCGGGCCTCTTCGAGCGTATCGGCGACTTCCGCTACCGCCTCGTCGTCCGCGGCCCCCAGCAAGGGACTGCCGACGTCTACGAGCTGATCGCCGCTCCCAACCCGCGCTGAATCCCGTTTTGGGACGCGTTCACCCTGTTTTGCGCGGGAACGGGCGGTCCTGCGATGGTATTTAGTCCGCACGGCGCCGCTGGTCGGCGTCATGTCCGAAGAGGGAGCTCGGAAAATGCGTGACCTTCACATCGACGAAATCGGCCATGTCTATGGCGCCGGCGGCAAGGGCTCGTGTCGCCCCCGCTCGTGCAACCCCTGCGGCTCGCGCGGTCGCGGCTCGGGCAGCAAGGGCCACGGCTCGCGCAGCAAGGGCAAGGGCAGCAAGAGCAAGGGCCGTTCCAAGGGCCGCTGCTAAGCCGATCCACCGGGGCCGCCACGTGCGGCCCCGGGCGTTTCCCGCAATCGCGCGGGCGTAAGACTTCCTTACCGCTCCGGCGGCTATGGCTGCGACCCGGAAACGGCCGCGCCGGCATGATGCGGCGGCGTCGAGGGAGGGGTTTCGTGCGCAGCGAGCGCGTCAATCCGAATTCAGGCGAAGCCGCGGGCGCCGAGCTCGTCTGGCTGCTCGGCCAGCCGCACCTCGCCGACTATCTCGACTTCGTGACGACGAAGGCGGTGGGGGGCGCGTCCATCCCGACGCAGCGCCTCGCCGACGAATGGCGCGCGGCCAACGATTATTATTACGAGCTGGAGCAGAGCGAGGCCGGCGACGCCGACAGGCACGACTGCCGGCCGCTGCCCCCCGAGATGCGGCCGCTGGCGCGCAAGGTGAAGGCGCATCCCTGGTTCCGCGAGGCATTCGGCACGCTGCCTTCGCGGATCATGATGGTCGAGCTGGACCGGTTGATCGTCTCCCAGACCCATATCGAGCGGCCCTTCTCCGACGCGCTCTGCGGCGGCCTCGGCCCCGCGCCGGATCCGGAGGCCTTGTTCCGCTTCTGCCTGCCGCTCGACCGGCCCAGCCCGCCGGTGCGGGTCCAGCGGCTGTCGTCGGACCGCTATCTGTTCGCCTCCGGTTCGACCGACTTCCGCGCCCATGCCGCGCGGCTGATGGGCGAGGACGATCTGAAGCGCTTGGCGAGCTTCGGCCCCATCTCGTCGGCCTTGGTGCTGCCGGTCGGCTTCGGCTGCAACTTCATGTCGGCGGTGCGCAGCGGCGGCCGTGCCGTCCTCCAGAACGGCTATCACCGCGCCTACGCCCTGCGCGCGCTGGGGATCAGCCACGCGCCGTGCATCGTCACCGACGTGACGCGGAAGGACGAGCTCAAGGTGGCGGCCGGGGAACCGGTCTCGCAGGATCCGGAATTCTATTTCGCTGCCAAGCGTCCGCCCCTGCTGCGCGATTATTTCGACCCCAGGATCCTGAGGGTGCTGCCCATCGTCCGGATGGAGACGGTGATCGAGATCGAGTTCAAGGTCCGCACCAGCAACGCCGCCGACTGTTAGGCAAGCTCCGGTATGCGGCTGCTGCGCCGCTCGCTGCGCAGCAGCCGTCCGCCGTCCAATGTGAAGACGATGTCCGCCCGCTCGACCAAAGCGGGGCGGTGGGCGACGACGATGCGGGTCACCGGCAGCGAGGCGATCATGTCGGCGATGGCGCGCTCATTGTCCTCGTCGAGATTGGCCGTGCCTTCGTCGAGGAACAGGATGTCGGGGTCGCGATAGAGGGCGCGGGCGAGCATGATCCGCTGGCGCTGACCGGACGACAAGGCCGCGCCCATGTCGCCGATCAGGCTCTGATAGGCCATCGGCATCTTCATGATGTCGTCGTGGATGCGGGCGAGCTTGGCGGCTTCCTCGACGCAGGCCTGGTCGATCCGCGGATCGAAGAAGGAGATGTTGTCGGCCAGCGTGCCAGTCAGCAGATGATCGTCCTGCATCACTGCGCCGATGCGGCTGCGCCAGCCGGAGATGGTCGCCGGGCCGAGCGGGATGCCGTCGATGAGGACGCGACCGGACGTGGCTGGAAGCAGGCCCAGGAGTATCCGCACCAAGGTCGTCTTGCCGGAGCCTGAGGGACCGACGATGGCGACGAAGCTCCCGGCCGGCACTTCGAGGTCGATGCCGTCGAACACCGGCGCTTCGGTCGGGCCGTAGGCGAAGGTGAGGGCGTCGGTGCGGATCGACGGCGCCGGCAGCAGGCCGCCGCGCGGCACGATGTGCAGATCCTCGCGCGGCTCGCCGACGATGTCCGAAAGCCGGTCGAGATGGACTCCGACGAGGCGCCAGCGCTGGAGCTGGCCGACCAGGGCCACCGCGCTGCCCATGAAGCTGGTGCGATAGGCGATGAAGGCGAGCAGCAGGCCGATCGTCATTGTCTGGCCGAGCACGGCATGCGCGCCCAGATAGACGACGAGCAGGAATTGGATTCCGAACAGGATGTTCTCGGCGAGGTTCAGCCGGATATTGTAGATTTCGGCGCGATAGGTGGCGGAGATGACGTCGGCGTAGCGGTTGCGCCAGCCGTTCTCGCGCATCGCCTCGTGGCTGTGCAGCTTGATCGCACGGATCGCCCGCATCGATTCCATGAGGTAGGTCTCCTCATTGGCGCGGGCGACGATTTCCTCCTCGGTGCGGCGGCGCAGGCCCGGATAGAGGAGCAAGCTGTAGGCGAGGTAGAAGAGCGTCGATCCGACTACGATCAGCATCAGCAGCGGGCTGATCATGGCCATCACGATCACGGTGGTGAGCGCCAGCGCGGAATCGATGAGCACGTTGACCAGGCCCTGGGTGAGCAGGGACTGGATCGGGTTGATCGAGCCGATGCGCGACAGCAGGTCGCCGACATGGCGCCGCTCGAAATAGCCGAGCGGCAGCCGGACCAGATGGCGCACGACGTTGCCCGCGAGCTGGTAGGTGAGCGATTCGCCCAAGGTCAGCACCACCCAGGAGCGCAGCGCTCGCGTGACGCCGTTCAACACGTAGACAACGCCGAAGCCGATGAAGAGGATGAGCAGCAGGTTGGTGTCGCCCTGGCCGATCGCCTCGTCGACGGTCAGCTGCAGGAAGAAGGGCATGACCAGGGCGGTCAGCTGCAGCAGCAGCGACAGCGACAGCACCTGGACCATGGCGCCGCGATAATTCGTCATCCGGCTCCACAGGTCCCGGAGCCGGGTCTTCGAGCGGGCCTCGACCGGCTTGAAGTCGGACGTCGGCGTCAGCTCCAGGGCGACACCGGTGAAGTGGCGGTCGAGCTCGCGCAGCGCCACCCGGCGCCGGCCGGCGGCCGGATCGAGGATCACGACATGGTCGCGCCCGGCGCTTTCCAGAACGACGAAATGGTTGAGGTCCCAGTGCAGCAGGGCCGGAGTCTGCAGCTTGTCGAACTCGTCGAGATCGAGGCGGACAGCGCGCGGCGACAGGTCCAGGCCGGCGGCGATGGTCATCAGGTCGCCCAGCGTCGCGCCCTTGATCGAGGTCGGATAGCGCTGGCGCAGCCCGGAAAGGTTGACGCGGTGCCCGTGATAATTTGCGATCATCGCCAGGCAGGCGAGGCCGCACTCGGCCGCTTCCGACTGGTAGAGCGGCTGCATGCGCCGCAGCCAGGGCCATTCGATCCCGCTCATTGCTCGACCGTCGCCAGGAAGGGGTTGAAGAGGACCTGCCAGAGGCTGCGCCGCTCGAGCACGAGATTGGCGGAGAGCGTCATGCCGGGGCGGAGCTGGCGCTGGTCGGCGCTGGCGCGGGGCGCGAGCTGGTCGATTGCGACGCGGATGCGGAAAACGGGCTCTTCGATGCCGAGCTGAGCATCGATCGCTGAGGGCTCAGTCGGCACGCGGGAGACTTCGGTGACGCGGCCGCGGCCGGCGCCGTAGGTCTGGTAGGGGAAGGCGTCGAACAGCAGCCGCACCTCCTGGCCCGGGCGGACGAAGCCGATCGCCCGCGACGGGGCGTAGACCCAGACTTCGAGGCGGCTCCCGGCCGGGACGATCGTGACCAGCGACGCGTCGGGGCGCGCGCGCTGGCCGACCTCGACCGGCACGTCGCCGACCTCGCCGTCGATCGGGGCGGTGAGAGTAAGCTGGTGGGTGCGGAGGAGGGCCTCGCGCTGCTCGGCCAAAGCCGCGCGCTGGGCGCCGAGCACCGATCCGCTGCGGCTCGCCTCCAGTGTCCGTCCGGCGACCAGATTGTCGATGGCGCGAAGCTGCTCGCGCTGCGCGATCAGCCGCTCGTTCAGCCCCTCATGCTCGGCCCGGCGCGCCAGCAATGTGGCGCGTGCGTCCTCGACCTGGCGCTGGGTGCCGGCGCCCTCGCTGGCGAGCTGGACGGCGCGGCGGGTGGCCGACTCCGCGAGCGTGATCTGTCCTGCGGCGATCGCGCGCTGGCGCTCCAGCGAGGCGATCGCGGCACGGAGGCCGGCGCGCTGCTCGCTGAGCCCCCCCGCTTCGGTGGCGCCGATCTCGCCGGCGAGCGTCTGCTGCCGGGCGAGCTCGGCGTCCTGCCGGTCGATCTGGGCGAGCTGCGCGTTGACGCCGTTCGAGCCTTGGGCGAGCGAGATGGTGACGAGCGGGTCGCCGGCGCGGACCCGCTGGCCGGTGCGGACGTGGATGGCACGGATCTCGGCCGGGCTCGCCGGATAGACCCGCGCGATACCGGCGTCGTAGGCGACGATGCCGCGCACGCGAGCGCTGGTGGCATATTGGCCTAGTATGAGGATGGCGACGACCACCGCCGCGAAGCCGAGCAGGAGCATCGTGTAGAGCCGCGAGCGCGGCGGCACCGCGGCGACGACCGCGCCCGCCAGCCGGTCGCGGCTCGCCTCGATCACTTCCTGACGGAACAATTGCGTGGACATTCGAAGCTGCGCGGCCCTTTTCCCTTGAGCGGCGGCTATCGGAAATCACTGAAAGTCGGGTTAATTCCGCTTCAACCCATTTTAACCTACGCCCGCTATCGGCTGATGCGATGATTGCGCACCGCCTGCCCGCATTCGCCCTGCTCGCAGCGCTCGCTTCGGCGTGCGCGCCCTCGGTCGAGACGCGGCCGCGGCCGGAGCTGCAGTCGCGGAGCTGGAGCGGCGAAGGGACGGCGACAGGGGCGCCGACGCACCAGCCGGCGCTGGGCGATGCGTTCGGGGATCCCGAGCTGCAGCGGCTGCTCGCTCTCGCAGCCACGCGCAATGCCGACGTCGCCGCCGCGGCGGCGCGAGTCCAGAGGGCGCGGGCGCAGCTCGGCATCGCGCGTGCCTCGATGCTGCCGGTGGTGACCGGCTCCGCCGGCCTCAGCGGCACGGACACCGACAATAATGGCGGCGGCGCCTTCAACTTCAGCGAGGGCTTCGCCGGACTCGACGTCTCCTACGATCTCGACCTGTTCGGGGGCGAGCGTGCCGGCCGACGCGCCGCCCGCGCCCGTCTCGCCGCCGCGGCCTTCGATCGGGACGCCGCCGCTCTGGTGATCGAGACCGAAGTCGCGCGCGCTTATGTCCAGCACGCGGCCCTGGCGGACAGGATCGCGTTGCTCGACCGCAATATCGGGCAGGCGCGCGAGCTGGAGCGTATCATCGGCGTCCGGCTGAGGCTGGGCGACGCGACCCGCGTGGACACCGGATTGCAGACCATCCAGGTGCGCCAGCTCGAGGCCGACAGATTGCGGCTGGTCGAAGCGCTGGCGCGGACCCGGAATGCTCTCGCCGTCCTGGTCGGCGAGGAGGCGCCACTCTTTGCGGCGCCGCGAGGGCGGCTGGCGAACCTCGTCGTTCCCGAGATCGCTCAGGTGCAACCCGGCGAGCTTCTCGTCCGCCGACCCGACGTGCGCGCCGCGGAGGCGCGGATCGCCGCCGCGGAAGGCGACGTGACCCGCGCCCGTGCCGCCTTCCTGCCGCGCATTCGTCTGAGTGCGAGCGCGCTCGGCCAGGCGGCAACGCTCGGCGGTCCGATCGGGGCGACCCTCCGCATCGGCTCGGACCTGCTGGCGCCGATCTTCAACCGCCGTCGCCTGCGCGGCGAGCTCGGCACCGTCGCCGCCGAGCAGGCGGAAAGCGTCGAGCTCTATCGAGGCGCGCTCCTCTCGGCTCTGGGCGAGGCGGAGAACGGCCTCGCCGCGGTCGCCCATTCCCGCGCCCGCGAGGCGCTGCTGGTCGAAATCGTGGCCGAGGCGACGGTCACCGCCCGTCTTGCCAGGCGCCAGTATCTCGAGGGCGAGGCCGATCTCCAGCAGGTGCTCGACGCCGAGCAATTGCTGGTTCGCGCCGAGGACGCCCGCGCAGTCGCGCACCAGGAACGGCTCGAAGCCGCGATCGATCTCTACAAGGCGCTCGGCGGCAGCCCGCGCGCCTGAACCCGTTGCCCCGCCGCTTGGTCCGTCCCGCCGGCCGCGCTAAGCCGGCGCGGTGAGCAATATCGACGAAGCGACCGCGCGTGCCTTCGATGCGAAATGGAGAGCCCGAACCGGCGGCACCGACAATCCGGAGCGGTCGCGGCGGGGCTTCGAGCAGCTTTTCTCCCTTTTCCCGTTCGACGAGCTGGCGGATGCCGAAGGGTTCGATCTCGGCTGCGGCCAGGGGCGACTGGCGGTCCACGTCGCGCCGCGGGTCGGCCGGCTCCACTGCCTCGATCCGTCGCCGAGCGGACTGGCAGTCGCGCGCCGCGCGATGGCGGACTGGAGCAATGTCGACTTCCACCTCGCTGCAGTCGACGATATCCCCTTAGCCGACGGCAGCCAGGATTTCGGCTATTCGCTGGGCGTCCTCCACCACGTTCCGGACACCGAAGCTGCGCTGCGTCGCTGCGTCGCCAAGCTCAAGCCGGGCGCGCCCTTCCTGCTCTACCTATATTACGACTTCGAGAACCGGCCGTTCTGGTTTCGCGCTGCCTGGCGGGCCGCGGACATGGGCCGCCGCGCCATATCGCGGCTTCCGGATCGCCTGCGCAGCCACGCCTGCGACGCGATCGCCGTCTCGATCTACTGGCCGCTCAGCAGGCTCGCCCGGCTGGTCGAGCGCGCCGGCGGCGACGCCGAGCGGGTGCCGCTCGGCTCGTACCGCGATGCCCGTCTCGGCAACATGCGCATGGCCGCCCTCGACCGGTTCGGGACACCGCTCGAGCAGCGCTTCTCGCGCGCCGCGATCGAAGCGATGATGCGGCGCAGCGGCCTCGATGGGATCCGCTTCCGCGAGGGCTCGCCGTATTGGGTGGCGGTCGGCCGCAAAGCGGTCAGCGCCTGAGGCCCCTTCCTCTCAAGGGGCCGCGGCCCGGCAATGCCTCTCGATATAGTCGCGGTGCGTGGGCATCGCCTCGGCGGCCTCGTCGACGGCGCGGCGCAGGTCCGCGAGGATACGCTCTGCCTGGACGTGCGGTCTTTCGTCCACGATCGGATCATAACGTTCGGGCGTCACGAACTGTCCGAGATGGACCGCGATCCAGGACGGGTTCTGAAACAGCTCATAACCTTCCATCACCAGCCTGCCGTTGGCCCGGAAATGGTCCATCTTGTACTGAAGCTGGTCGGGCACGGTCATGGCCTGGCAATAGCGCCACAGCTCGCTGTCGTCCCGTTCGGTGGCGCGATAATGGAGGATGATGAAGTCGCGGGTGCGCTCATATTCCTCGATCGTGAGGCGGTTGTACTCGGCCGCGCCGAGCGGGTTGAAATCGAGGTCGGGCCACAGCGCAAGGAGACGGGTAATTCCGCTCTGAACCAAATGGAGGCTGGTCGATTCCAGCGGCTCCATGAAGCCGGCGGCGAGGCCGATAGCGATGCAGTTGCGGTTCCAGAAGATCCTGCGGCGGCCGCTGGTGAATCGAAGGGGACGCGGCTCGGCGAGGGGCTCCCCGTCCAGATTGGCCATCAGGGTCGCCGCGGCCTCATCGTCGGAGATGAAGCCGCTCGAATAGACGTAGCCGTTGCCGATCCTGTGCTGCAGGGGAATCCGCCACTGCCATCCGGCGCTTCGCGCGGTGGAACGGGTGTAGGGCGTGAATTCGCTGTCGCCATGGGCGCAGGGGACGGCGAGCGCGCGGTTGCAGGGCAGCCAGCGGCTCCAATCCTCGTATCCGGATTGCAGCGCGCCTTCGATCAGAAGCCCGCGAAAGCCCGAGCAATCGATGAACAGATCGCCCTCGACGACCCGGCCGTCCGCAAGCTCCACGCTTTCGATGAAACCGTCCTCGCCACGCAGAGAGACGTCGACGACCTTTCCCTCGTGGCGGATCACCCCGCGCTTCTCCGAATAGGCTCGGAGATAGCGGCCATAGAGGCCCGCATCGAAATGATAGGCATAGCTGTGGGTCGACTGGATTAGCCTCTGGTCGGCCACCGGCGGTGCGAACCGGCCGCGCGCGGCCGCGGCCCAGGCCATAGAATAATCTTCGATCCGCGACTGGTCGCCGCGCGCGTGGGCGCGAAGCCAATATTGATGCAGCGGGACGCTGTCGAAGCGTGCGCCGATGTGGCCGAACGGGTGGAAATAGACGTGGCCGAGCCGTGCCCAGTCGACGAATTGGATACCCAGCTTGAACGCTCCCTGGGTGGCGCGGACGAAGTCGTTCTCCTCGATCCCGAGGGCGTTGTTGAACAGTTTGATGGGAGGGATCGTCGCTTCTCCGACGCCGACGATACCGATCTCGTCGCTCTCGACGAGGTGGATCTCACAGCCGCCGCGAAGCGTGTTCACCAATGCGGCCGCGCTCATCCAGCCGGCCGACCCGCCGCCGATGACGACGACTTTCCTAACTCTGTTATCCGTCATCGGTCCTCGCTCGCCATCGACGGCTAGAGAGGCAGAGCGGCGAACGCAAGCGCCTGACTCCAAGGCGAGCGCACGGTTCGTCCTGCCGAGCCGCCGACCGGTGCCGAGTCACCGGGAAGCCGAAGGCGCTCCGCCGATCGTCTAAACATAGGTTTCATTTTGGACCTGTTCGGAGTCACCGTCGGTCTGTAACGACCGCTGTCCAAAGGACGAGTATGCGTACAGACCGATCGATTGCTTCCGCCATTCACAACCAGCTCGCCGCCTCCCCCGATCGGGTGTTGATGCGGTACCTCCGCAACGGCGAGGAAGAGGCCGCGGCGCTGACCTGCGAGGAGATCGATTCCGCCGCGCGCCGCATCGCGGGCGGTCTGATCGAGAGAAAGCTCGTCGGCTGCAGGGCGCTGATCGTCATGGAGACCGGCCCGGATTTTCTCGGCGCCCTCGTCGGATGCCTTTATGCCGGCGTCGTCGCCGTCCCTGCGCCCGAGCCGCGGCCCGGCGCGTCGCTCGACCGGCTGGAGAGGATCGCCGAGGCGTGTCGCCCGAGCATCGTCATCGCATCGCCGCGCATCGCCGAGCGGCTGAGGCGCGGCGGGGGGGTGCACGGTCCGCTGTCCTGCGTGCCGATCTCCGACGTGGCTGCCCTTGCCGATGCGGACCCGCCGCTGCACTGCCCCGGGCTCGACCGCGACCTGCGCGAGCCGGCCATCCTCCAATATACGTCCGGAACGACCGGCGTGCCGCGCGGGGTCATTCTCCACAGCCGCTGCCTGCTCGCCAACATTGCCGCCTCCTCGTCGGGCATGGACGTCGGCCAGCGCGGGGAGCGCGAATTGCTGGTCAACTGGATGCCGCATCATCACGACATGGGCCTCATCGGCAAGGTCCTGACCCCGCTCGTCAACGGTCTCGAGACGGTCCACATGTCGCCGCTGGCATTCGTCCAGCGGCCGGCGCGGTGGCTGACGGCGATCAGCCGCTACCGCGCGACGACCAGCGGCGCGCCGGCTTTCGCGCTCGACCTGTGCGCCAGCCGCGTTCCCGACGAAGTGGTCGATACGCTCGACCTGTCGTCGTGGCGGAGTGCGTTTTGCGGCGCGGAGCCGGTTTTCTCCTCCACGCTCGCCGCCTTTCGGCGCCGCTTCGCGCGCGCGGGCCTCAGGCCCGATGCAGTTTTCACCTGTTACGGGCTGGCGGAGACGACGCTCTATGCCGCTGGTGCGCACCGCCCGGCGTCGCACTCGGAGTCAGAGCTGCCTCGTGCCGGCGAGCGCGCGCCCTGCTACCTCGATGCCGCGAGCTGTGCCACGATCCGCATCGTCGGGGCGGACGGGCGGCTGGCCGCGGCGGGCGAGGAAGGTGAGATCTGGATCGCCGGGACCTCCGTTGCCGGCGGCTATTTCGCCGACGAGGAAGCGACCCGCGAGGTCTTCGCGGCCCGCATGAAGCCGGACGACGGCCGCGACTGGCTGCGCACGGGCGACATCGGGCGCATCGACGGCGACCGCCTCAGCGTCACCGGTCGAATCAAGGATGTGTTGATCGCGGGGGGAGTCAATATCGCCGCGGTCGATGTGGAGCGGATCGCGACGGCCGCTCTGCCGCAGGTCAACCCGGACGCGGCCGCGGCTTTCCAGGGGCCGGAGGAGGAAGGCGGACCAATCGTTCTGCTCGTCGAGCGGCGCCGCGGCGTGCCGGTGCAGCTCGGCGAGCGCGAGTCCCTGCATTGCGCCCGGGCGGCACTGTCCCGCGACCTCGGGGTCACGCTGGCCGAGCTGCACATCGTGCGCCCCGGGAGCCTTCCCCGCACGACCAGCGGAAAGATCCGCCGTTCCGCAGCGCGCGATCTCTGGGCCGGCGCTGCCGCGATGGCGGAGGCGTCGTGACCGCGGCCGCCCGGACCATGGACGTCAACGCCTGCGCGTCGGTGCTCCGCAGCCGCTCGTCGGATGTCATCGATCTGCCGGCCTTCTTTGGCCAGCTGGAGGCCGCCAGCGCCACGCCGATCCCGAACATCCGTGAGCAGGTCGAACGGCTGCTCTTCTTTCTCGGCGGGGAGCGGCACATCGAGCTGCGCCGCGCGTCCCTTGCCTTCTTCCGGCCGTCGATCCTCGCCATGTGGCAGCCGCAAATCGCGCGCTGTGCCGAAGACGCAGTCGCGCTGCTCGACGGTCGGACGGAAGCTGACCTGGTTGCCGATTTCGCGCGCATCGTCGCGGGAGACGTGGTCTGCAGGATGATCGGCCTGCCCGCCGCGGGACGCGAAGACTTCGACCTGTGGACCGACGAGGCACGATGGCTGACCGAGCCGCTTCCGCCAATGCGCCGGCTGCCGCGGATCGAGACGGCGCTGGGCGAGTTCGCCGCGGCTGTCGCCGACGCCGCCTGCGCTTCGCCGCCGCCCGAAAGTGAAGGTCTCCCGACCTTCCTTCATCAGAACGACGATGGGCTTTCGGCGGAGGACCGTATCTGGCTCGCCATGAGCCTCTACGGAGCGAGCAGCGTCACCCGGCACACGCTTTCCAACACGATCATGACCGTCGCGAGCCTTCCGCCCGAGCGCAGGTCCGCCCTGCTCGAACCGGAGCGGCGGATGGCGGCGGTGGAACGACTGATCGCGGCGAGCACCTCCTTCCAGTTCCTGATCCGCGAGCGGCGTGGCGAGGCCGGGCCGGCAGCGCGGGTCGAGGTGCCGATCGGTCCGGCAAGCGCGGAGGCGCTCGGCGGTGCGTGTCCGCTCGGCGGTGCGTCGGTCGCCGGATCGATCAACCACGTCGCTTTCGGCGCGGGCGTCCACAAATGCCTCGGAGCCGAGCTCGCCCGCCTGATCATCGCAGAGGCCCTGACGGCGCTGGTCCGCCGCTTCCCGCGCTTTGCCCCGCTCTGGCCGCCGTCGGGCTTCGAGCCCTACGTGATGGTGACGAGCCCGATCGACTTCGTCTGCCGCCTGACCTGAGAGGAATTTAAGAAGTGACCGACGCCGCCGCGCGCGACGAACTCATCGCCTATCTGCTGGAACGGCTCGCCGAAAGGATCGGCTGTGACCCTTCCGGAATCGATCGCGACGCGGACCTGATCGAGCTCGGGATCAGGTCGATCGATGCGGTGCTGATCAGCGGCGAGCTGGAGGATCGCTTCGGCGTGGAGATCGAGCCGGTGCTGCTGTTCGAATGCCGCACCGTAAACCGTGTTGCCGACAGCGTGTCCGCGAGCCTCTCGCGACGATGAGCACCTATTATATCGGCCTCGCAGTTACCGGACACGATCCGGCCTTAGCGATCGTCGATGCCGAAGGGCGGCTGCTGTTCGCCGAAGCGACCGAGCGCTATCTGCAGGACAAGCGCGCGTGGGGCGCGGCGCCCGACCATTTCGACCATCTCGCCGGGCCGCTGTCGCGATATTGCGCCGACGCGACCAGGTTCGTCGTCGCGGCGAGCTGGGCCCGGGTGAAGCATTGGGAGCAGTCCCCCGGCGAGGACGGCGCGCTCTCCGCCGACATCATCGATCCCGTCAACGCCTTCTGGCTGCGCGAGCATCAGCGGCGGGCCTTCGAGCATTTCGGGCTCAACGTGCCGCGCATCGCGCCGGGGGTCCCGGTCGAGCGTCGCGCCTACGACCATCATCTCTGCCACGCCGCTTATGCGGCCGCCTCCTCGCCGTTCGAGGACGCGCACTGCCTGATCGTCGACGGCGAGGGGGAGGTCGGCTCGGTCAGCCTCTATGCGATGCAGGAGCGGCGGCTGGCGCGGCGCTGGCGGTCCTGGGGGCCGGGCAGCCTCGGCTATCTCTACGGCTTCGTCACCGGCCGCTGCGGGTTCGACTGGCGCCGCGGCGAGGAGTGGAAGGTGATGGGCCTCGCCGCTTTCGGCCGCCCGGTGCCCGAAGCGGTCGACACGCTGAAGCGGCTCGTCTGGATCGAGAACGGCCGCCCGCGGACCGGCGACGCCTCGAGCTGGCAGGAGGCGGGAGCCGCGCTGGCGCCCTGGTCGCGCGCGCCGTCCGACGACGTGATGGCGGCGGCGGACCTCGCCGCCAGCGGCCAGGCCGCTCATGCGGCGCTCGCCGACGAGGTGGTCGGCGCAATCGCCTGCGCGCCGGGGGACAATCTCCTGCTCGGCGGCGGCTGCGCGCTCAACTCTTCCTATAACGGCACGCTGCGCGAGAGATATTCGCTGGGGGCGGTCCACGTTCCCCCGGCGCCGGCAGACGACGGCAACGCCGCCGGCGCCGCCCTGCTGGCGTGGCAGGAGGACATGGGAGGCGCGCCGCTGCCGCACTGCCCCAGCCCTTATCTGGGCAGCGAGCCGGACCCGAAGGCGCTCGCCGGCGCGGTCAGGCACGGCGGCTTCGCCAAGGTGACCGAGACCGCGGGCGACACCCGCGCGGTCGCGGAGCTGCTCGCCGGCGGCGCCGTGATCGGAGTGATGCGGGGGCGTGCCGAGTTCGGCCCGCGCGCGCTGGGCAACCGCTCGATCATCGCGGATCCCCGGCCCGCGGGAATGAAGGACCGGCTAAACCGCGAGGTGAAGGGACGCGAACCCTACCGGCCGTTCGCGCCGATCGTCGCCGAGGCCGAAGCCGATCGGTGGTTCGAGGGTGCCGGGCCATCGCCTTATATGTCGTTCGCCCACCGCTGGCGGCCCGACAAAGCGGGTCGGGTGCCGGCGGTCGTCCATGCGGACGGCACCGGACGCCTGCAGACGGTGAGCGGGGAATCCAATAGGTGGCTGTGCGCGCTGCTCGCCGATTTCGAGCAGGCGAGCGGCGTGCCGATCCTGCTCAACACCAGCCTCAACGTGATGGGCAAGCCGATCGTCCACACCGTCGAGGACGCGCTCGCCATCCTCACGACCACGGGCCTCGACGCATTGCTCGTCGACGACGTGCTGATCGAGAAAAAGGCCGGATAGGCGCGCGGTGCTGACCTACGATCCCAAGTTCGTCGCATTCTTCCTGCCGGCGCTGCTCGCCGCTTACTGGCTGCTGCGCAACCGCGGCGGCGGCGCGCGGATCGCGGTGCTGCTCGCGGCCTCGGCTCTCTTCTACTGGCTCGCCGATCCGCGCCACGCGCCGCTGGTCGCGAGCCTGGTCCTGGTCAATTTCGCGGCCGGCGCGGCGGTGACCGGGGCCAAGGGGCGGGGCCGGATCTGGATCGCGGCGGGAACGATCCTGCTCAACATCGCAGTGCTCGCAGCGTACAAATATGCGGCTTCGCCGGCCGATCTCGCCGGCGCGGAGCCGGCTGCGGGCCTGATCCAGACCGGCCTTCCGCTCGGCCTCTCCTTCTTCATCCTGAAGCAGATCTCCTGGATCGCCGATCTCACGCCCGCCGAAGCGGAGCCGGTCGGAATCCGCGAGATGCCGCGCTTCGCCCTCTATTCGATCTTCTTCCCGCAAATGGTGGCCGGGCCGATCTTCCGCTATCGCGACGCCGCGCGGGAATATGAGGCGCTGGAGACCGGGGCGATCGCGCCCGCCTCGCTCGCTCTGGGCCTCTCCGTCTTCGCGGTGGGGCTCGCCAAAAAGCTGCTGATCGCCGATCCGATCGGGGGCGTCGTCGATCCGATCTATGCCGCTGCGGCCGCCGGCCACGCGCTCAGCGTCGCCGAGGCCTGGGCCGCGGGCTGGTGCTATCTGATCCAGCTCTATTTCGACTTTTCCGGAATCTCTGACATCGCGCTCGGCATCGGGCTGATGGTCGGGCTGCGCCTGCCGATCAATTTCTACTCGCCGCTCAAGGCGCGCTCGGCGACCGAATATTTCGACCGCTGGCACATCTCGCTGGTCGTGTTCATCCGCACCTATGTCTATGCGCCCTTGTTTCGCTGGGTGCGCCGGCACGTCAGAGGAAATGCCACCAGCCGCGCGGTCAAGGCTTCGGCGGCGGCGACTCTGCTCAGCCTGTCGCTGTTCGGCTGGTGGCACGGCGCACGGCCCACCTACATCCTCTGCGGCTTCGTCGGCGGGCTGATCGCGGTCGCCTACCAGCTCGCGGAGCTGCGCTGGCCGTCGAGGGGCGGCCGCGGTCCGGCGCGCCGGCTGCTGGCGCGCGTCACCGTCCTCCTCGGCCTGGTGCTCATCTGCGTCCTCTTCCGCTCCGGCACCCTCGCCACCGCGGGCGCCGTCTACCGTGGCCTGGCGGGACTAGGCGGCGGCGTTCCGGGAGAGAATCTGCTGCCGCAGCTCGGCGCGATCAGCGGGCTCGACGGCATCCTGCACGCGCCCGCCGCTGTATCGGGCGCAGGCCTGCTCATCGCGGCGATCGCCACCGTGCTGGCCTTCGCCGCGCCCAATACAATCCAGATCTTCGACCTCTACGATCATCCCGGCGCGCCGCAGCGGCCTGCCGGCCGCGCGACAAGGATCGGCTGGCGAATGGATGCGCTGCGTGCCGCTGTCGCCGGGCTGCTCATCGCGGCGGCCCTCATGCAGGGGCTGAACGGCGACCTCAGCACCACGATCTACGCGCGGTTCTGAGGTGCGCGCCCCGCTCTATGTCGCTCTGGCGGTAGGGACGGCGGCAGCCCTGCTGGGCGCAGTCGCCGCCCTCAACCTCGCCATGGACCCCTATTCCGCGGGCGTCGGCAGCTCGACCCGGCTGCGCGCTCCGGCGCACGACGACGTCGCCGACCGCGTTCCGGACGCCGGGACGGCCGCGCGTGCCCATGCCGTGGCGCGATCGTCCGCGCCGGTGCTGCTGCTCGGCACGTCGCGCACCCAGGCGGGCTTCCGCACGGATCCGCGCCGGATCTTCAATGCCGGCCAGTCCGCGGCGACGATGGATGACGTGCTGCGCGTCGCCGAGGCCGCGGCAGCGCGTCCCGTCCCTCCGGCCGCCTTGCTGATCGAGCTGCCCCAGGCCCTCGCTCTGCCACCCGCCCGGCGCCGCCTGGTCGCCGCGACCTGGCCCGGACCTGCCGACCGTCTGCTCGCCACCAGCACGACCCATGTCTCGCTCCATCTCCTCGGCCACGCCTTCGGCCGCTCGAATGAGCATGGGCGGGACGACTTCTTCCTCGATGTCGTTGTCCCGGCCGGGCCGAGAGGGAAGGGCCCCGTCGCGACTCCGGCATTCGTCCCGGAGGGCGGAACACCGCGCGACCATCTCCCCGAAGCGCTCGCGCGGCTGGCGCGAATCTGTACGCGGACTGGGGCGACGGTCCTGCTCTACGAGCCGCCGCTCGATCCGGAGCGGCTCGGCAGCGCAGGCGAGCGCGAGGGGGTGCGGACGCGGGTCGCCACCTATCGCATGCACCTCGGGCGAATCGCCGCGGCCGGCGAACGATGCCGCATCCTCCTGCTCGACTTTTCGGGCGTGGCGGGGAGCATCCCCATCCCCGAGGCCGCCTCCGAAAACGCGTGGATCTATCGGGACCATTTCCGCCCTGCGGTCGGCGAGGCCCTGCTGCGCAGCATGGGGGTTGACGGTCTACTAATCTATTAGTACTAAGACAGGCGTACATCAGAGAAGGTGCGCGAATGTCCACTCCGAACCCGACCGAAGGCGAGCTGGCGATCCTGCGCGTGCTGTGGGCGCGCAAGGCGCCGATGACGGTGCGCGAAGTCCACGGCATCCTCTCGCGCGGCAAGGACACCGCCTACACGACGGTGCTGAAGATGCTCACGATCATGGCCGAGAAGGGGCTGGTCGCCCGCGACGAATCGGAGCGCAGCCACAGCTATCGGCCCGCGCAGCCCGAGCCGGTGGTTCAGGCCTCGCTGCTCAAGGATCTGGTGCGGCGCGCCTTTTCCGGATCGGCGCTGACTTTGGTGCAGCGCGCGCTCGACGATGAGATGGCGAGCCCCGACGAGCTGGACGCCATCGCGAAGCTGATCGCCGAGGCCAAAGCAAAGCGCGACAGGAAGTGACCGAGGCTTTATCCGCCGCCCAATACGGATTTGCGCCCGCGCTGGCTTCGGCGCTCGTCGATTCGCTCTGGCAGGATGGCCTGCTGGGCCTGGCTTGCGCCCTGGCGCTCACGGCGATGGCCCGGGCCAGCGCCCGCGCCCGGCACGCCGTGGCAATGGCATTCCTGCTCGCGATGGTGCTGGTGCCCGCCTTCCAGTTCCTCCGCTTCTGGGCCGAGCCTGGCGCATCGATGAGCGGCGGCCTCGTGCCAGCGATGACGGCGCCGCATCTCAGCGCAGCGGCGAACGTCTTCGTCCAGGAGAGCTCCGCGATAGCGCCGCTCGTGGTGCTGGCATGGGTGCTCGGCGTCATGCTGATGCTGGTTCGCCATGTCGCCGCCTTGCGTGCCCTGACCAGGATGGAGCGGCGCCCTCATGAGATGCTGCCACCCGAATGGATTCGCCGGGTGGACGAAATCCGCCGTGCGTTGGGGATCGCCCGCTCGGTCGCGGTGCGCCTGTCGGCGGAAGTGGTCACGCCGTTCGCGGCGCGGCTGCTGCGGCCGGCGATCTGGCTGCCGCTGGGCTTCCTGACGCGGACGCCGGCAGCGCAGCTCGAAGCGCTGCTCGCGCACGAGCTCGCCCATATCGCGCGGCGGGACTGGCTCTGGAACGGCATTCAGTGCGTCGCCGAATGCCTGCTCTTCTTTCATCCCGCAATCTGGTGGCTCGGCCGCCGGATCAGGCAGGAGCGTGAGCATGCCTGCGACGATCTCGCGGTGGCCTCCTGCGGCGACGCCATCGCCCTCGCCGAGGCCCTCGCGGCGCTCGAATGCGACCGCCATCCCTCGCCCAGACTCGCCCTTGCAGCCAATGGAGGTTCCCTCATGAAACGGATCACACGCTTGCTCTCCGGACCGCCGTCGCGCGGACGCTGGGGGGCGCTCGCCAGCCTCGGCGCCCTGAGCATCGCCGGGCTGGTCCTGATCGCCCAGGTCGGCGTCGCCGGCATGCCCGATCTCCAGGTCGAGTCCTCGACCGCGGGCGAGCTGCGCCCGGGCGATTATCGCCAGATCACCGCCAGCGGGATCGACAGGCAGCGCTTCTACCGCGTCAGCCTCGACGCGCAGGGCCGGCGGACGGAGACCTATAGCGAGAATGGCGAGGCCCGCCCGATCGATGCCGGAGTCCGCCGCTGGATCGCCGAAGTCACGCGGCTCGGCGTGCCGCCGGCTCCGCCCGCTTTGCCGGACGTCAACGACATGCCCGAGCACAGGGCGCTGGTCGCGCTGATCGCGCGCCATCCCGACGTCGTCGCCAGGGTCGGAGCGCCGGCCGCCGCGACGTCGCGGCCGGTCAACGGCAACGTCCGCCTCACCGGAAGCGAAGGCGACGCCGATATCGAGATCGAGCTCGGCGGCCCTCGGGGACGGGCGATGTTCGCCGTCGAGGCGGAAATGCACGACGGCGCGTGGAGCCTCGACAGCCTCGCGGCGCAATGACCGCCATCCCCTTTTTTGCAATCTTCTACTAAGAGCTTAGTAGATTTGGAGATATGGAAATGACACGCACGTTGACGATCAGGCTGCTGGCCGGTCTCGCCGCTCTCTTTACGGCCTTCCTCGGCGCCGGACCCGTCCTGGCCCAGCCCGCCGACCTGCGGGCGAGGGCGGACGAGATCCTCCGGGCATCCTATCCCGCCGACGGCCCGGGCGCCGTCGTCGTCATCACGCGGGGTGGGCGCACGCTGTACACGGCAGGCCGCGGCCTCGCCGACGGCGAGGCGCGGACGCCGATCGGGCCGCAGACTGTGTTCCGCTTCGGCTCGATCACCAAGCAGTTCACCGCGGCGGCCATCCTCCAGCTCGTCGAGCAGGGGCGGATATCGCTGGACGATCCGATCTCGCGTTTCTTCCCCGATTATCCGCAGCCGGCCGCCTCGGTCACGGTGCGCCAGCTCCTCAATCACACGTCGGGCATCCAGTCCTACACCGCCATCCCCGGCTGGATGGTCGAGGCCAATACCGCCCGCCCGCACAGCACCGCAGAGATGATGGCGCTCGTCCGCGACCTGCCGCCGCGGACGCCGCCCGGAGAGGCCTGGGCCTACAACAATTCGGGCTACGTCCTGCTCGGCGCGATCATCGAGCAGGTCACCGGCAGGCCCTGGTATCGCGCGGTCGAGCGCATGGCGGGGCGGCTGGGGATCCGGTCCATCGGCTACGGCGCCGAGCGTGAATCCGGACGGCGCATGGCGCGCGGCTATACGGTGGCCGATGGTCGCGTCGTGCCGGCGCCGCGCATCCATATGAGCGTGCCGCACGGCGCCGGGGGCCTGGTCGGCTCGGTCGGCGACCTCGCGCGGTGGGCGCACGCGCTCCACGGCGGACGGGTGCTGAGCCCGCAGCTCTACGCGGCCATGACCGCGCCGGCGAGCCTGTCCGGGGGCCGAACCTATCCCTACGGCTTCGTCGTCCGCTTCGACCGGCTGCGCGGGCGCGAGACGATCGAGCATGGCGGCGCCATCTTCGGCTTCAACACGGAGAGCATCTACATCCCCTCGGAGGACGTGTTCGTCGCCGTGCTCGCCAACAGCGACGCGCCGGCGACGGCGCCGAGCCTCGTCGCCAGGCGGCTCGCGGCGCTTGCGATCGGCCGGCCCTATCGCGCCTTCACCCGCGCCGAGGTCGATCCCGGGACGCTGGCGCCGCTGTTCGGCTTCTACCGGATCGGGGAAACCGGCGCGAACCGCCGCTTCTTCGCGCGTGATGGCAAGCTCTACACCATGCGCGACGACGGCTCGCCCGAGCGCGAGGTGCTCGCCGCCGGCGACGATCATTTCTTCTATCCCGACAGCTTCAACTGGTTCCGCATCCAGCGGCGGCCGGACGGCGCGCACGTCATGGAGATGCACCAGGGCGGCGAGGACGCGGCCGAGCTGTCGACCCGCACCGGGGACGCGGCGGCCGAAGCGGCGGCGGTGCGGGTCGGCCGTGCGATCCTGGAAACCTATGTCGGCCGCTACACGACCGAAGGCCCCGCCGCCGAAATCGCGATGGGTGCCGACGGCCTGCTGACGATCCAGCTCGAGGGCCAGCCGGCAATCCCGCTCCGGGCCCGGTCGGACACCGAGTTCGAGGTCCAGGGCGTCGGCGCGACGATCGTCTTCCACCCTGAAAACGGCCGGGCGGACCGCTTCGTCATCCACCAGGGAGGGCGGCAGCTCGAGGGGCGGCGCGTGGTCCGGTGATAGGCTGGTGACGCTGGCGCACCCGACAGGATTCGAACCTGTGACCTCTGCCTTCGGAGGGCAGCGCTCTATCCAGCTGAGCTACGGGTGCCTGGCCGCGAGATGGGCGCTTAGCAAAGCGGCGGCAAGGGAGCCAGAGCCTATCGCGGCGCGATCTCGACCGGCTCGAAGCGGCCGAGACCGCAGGTCGGCCCGGGCGGCCCGCCGCCGCGCCGGACGGTGATGGTATCGACCGAGCAGAGCCGGTCGAGCGAAGTGCGGTAGGAAAAGCCTTCGTCGAAGCCGAGGCCGGGGCAGGCATGAGGCAGCCGGTTCCTGAGGATGCGCCCGCCGGCCATGTGGAAGTCGATGGTGCGGTCGTCGAGCACGACGGTGTCGCGGATGTTGCGGCGGACGACGCAGTCCTCCGGTTCCCCGGCCGGGCGGGCATTTTCCAGCGCCCAATTGTGCGCTTGCCGTCGCGGCGTGAGGCCGTCCCGGCCGGTGCAGGCGGCGAGCAGGGCGCAGGCGGCGGCGGCGAGGGTGCGGGTCATGGCTTTGTCCTCCCGGGCTTCAACGCGCGAATGGGCGCTTTGCTGCCCGGCGGCGGCGTCTTCGGGCGGTAGCGGCAGATGTCGGCGACGACACAGCGCCAGCATTCCGGCAGGCGCGCCTTGCAGACGTAGCGGCCGTGGAGGATCAGCAGATGGTGCGCGTCGCGCCGGTAGGGCGGCGGCGTGACCCGGTCGAGCCTGCGCTCCACCTCGTCGACATTCGCCCCGGGCGCGAGGCCGGTGCGGTTGGAGACCCGGAAGACATGGGTGTCCACCGCGAAGGTCTCCGCGCCGAACGCGCAGTTCATCACCACATTGGCGGTCTTGCGGCCGACTCCGGGCAGGGCCTGGAGGGCGTCGCGGTCGCCGGGGACCTCGCCGCCGTGGCGCTCGATCAGCGCGTGGCTGAGCGCGATGACGTTCTTCGCCTTGGTGTTGAACAGGCCGATCGTCTTGATCGCCGCCTTCAGCCGCTCCTCGCCGAGCGCGACCATCTGCTGGGGGGTGGTGACGCGAGCGAACAGGTCGCGCGTCGCGAGGTTGACGCTGGCGTCCGTCGCCTGGGCGGAGAGGACGACCGCGACGAGCAGGGTGTAGTCGTTGGAATATCTGAGCTCCGTCTCCGGGTTGGGCGTACGCTCGGCGAGGCGGCGGTAGAATTCGGCGACCTCGGCCGGCTTCATAGCCCCAGCACGTCTTCCATCGCGTAGCGGCCGGCCGGCTTGCCGGCGAGCCACAGCGCCGCCTGGACGGCGCCGCGGGCGAAGATGGCCCGGCTTTCGGCGCGGTGGCCGAGCTCGATCCGCTCGCCGTCCGCGGCGAGGATCACCTGGTGGTCGCCGGCGACCGAGCCGCCGCGCAGCGAGGCGAAGCCGATATGCCCCGTTGCGCGTGCGCCGGTGATTCCGTCGCGGCCCCGGTCGCCGACCGTGTCGAGATCGACGGCGCGGCCCTCGGCGGCGGCCCGTCCGAGGAGGAGGGCCGTCCCCGAGGGCGCGTCGACCTTGGCGCGATGGTGCATCTCGAGGATCTCGACGTCCCAATCCGGCCCCAGCCGCGCCGCCGCCGCGCGCACCAGATAAGCGAGCAGGTTCACGCCGAGCGACATGTTGGCGCTCTGCAGGACGGGAATGCGGGTGGCCGCGTCGTCGATCAGGTCCTGGTGGCCGCCGCCGAGGCCGGTGGTGCCGACCACGATCCCGACGCCTGCGCCGGCCGCCGCCGCGAGGTTGCCTTCGAGCGCCGCAGGCGCCGAAAAGTCGACCAGGACATCGCTTGCGCGGGCGAGCGCGGCGACATCGTCGCCTTCGTCCGCTCCGCCGGCGAGCTCGGCCTCGCCCGCCTCGGCCAGCTCTGCCGCGACAGCGCGGCCCATCCTCCCGGCTGCGCCGATGATGCCGATCCTGGTCACGAATGCGCCTCCCGAGCCTGCCTTGGCCTCATTGGGCGAGCCGGCCGGGACTCGCAAGCCAAGCGGAACAGGCGCAAGGGCGCGGCGTTACGCTGCCAGAACAATGAGGAGTGCAGTTCATGGTCGAGCGTGAGAGAGAGACGATCGTCACCACCGATGGCGGCGAGCCGCGCGGCGGCGGCGGCACCCTGCTCGCGGTGGTGCTGCTGATCGCGTTGCTGGTCGTCCTGTTCCTGCTCTTCGGGCGCAATCTCCTGAACGGCAGCGACACCCAGAAGGTCGATGCCGACATCAAGATCGACACGCCGGCGAAGGAATAAGGATCAGCCGCCCTGGCGGTTGAGCCAGCGCTGCCGGCCCCATTCGCGGATCAGCGCGTCGGCCTCGGCGCGTCCGGCGCTGCCGGGGGCAAGTGCGCGATAGTCGCGCCAGGCGCCGCTGCGGCTGGTCCACAGCGCCTCGCGGTCGAAGCTGAAGATCGTCCAGCGGCCGGCGCCGTCGACGAGGCCGATCGAGCTCGGCCGCTCCAGCGTGCCGATGAACTGGAACACCCGGCCCAGCGTCGCCGCCGCGTCGGTCGGCACGTCCGCCCCGGCGGCGCGGAGGATGATGCCGCGCATGTCGGCGAGACCGACCGGTCCCCGTAGCGCCACGCGGCGGTTGATCACGAACGGGATGTGGGTCTGCTGGCGGTTGATCATGTGGCCGTGGCCGAGGAAGCCGTCGTCGAACAGGGATTCGCCATGGTCACCGGTGACGACCACCAGGCTGTGCTCCCAGACCCCGAGGCGCTGCAGCCGCGCGACGATCCGGCCGAGCAGCCGGTCGTTATAGGCCACCGCATTCCAATAGGTGCGCTCGAGCCACGCCTTGTTTGCGAGCCGGATCTCGCCGCGGGGGATGGCGGCGCCGGGCAGGACCCGCTCCATTCCGTCGAACGAATAAGGGAAATGGGCCGACTGCAGGTTGAAATAGACGAAGTTGGGCCGCCGCCACGCGTCCGCCCGGCCGAGGCGGCGGTCGAACTCGCGCAGCAGCAGCCGTCCGTCGAGGCTCAGTGAGCTGACCGAGCCGAGGCTGTAGGCGCGCTCCTCGCGGAGCACCGCCGCGTCGACATAGATGTCGGCGCGATGCATGCCGACCGTGTCGGCGATGCCGCCGAAATCCTCTGCCTGGGCGGAAAAGACGCTGGTCCGATAGCCGTTGGACCCGAATTCCTCGAACAGCGAGCCGCGCGGGCCGCGCGGCGCGAGGCGGCCGGTGAACAGGGTCTGCATCGAATCGCGGGTGAAGCCGACATGGCTGTAGGCGGCGGGCACCGACGTCCCCCGCGCGGCCAGGGCTTCCAGATTGGGGACGACGGGGATGCCGGCGACGCGGCGGCCGAGTGCATCGCCGCGGGTCGATTCGAGGACGACGAGGATAACGTGCGGCCGCTCCCCGGCTATCCGCACCGCGGCGGGCGGCGGAGGCGCGGCCTGGCCGAGGACGAGATCGCCGGCATATCCATCCTCGTCGACGCCATTGTTCGGGACGTCGAGGGCGTAAGGATGGCGGCTGCCGTCGAAGGGGTGGGTGTCG
>JAXDPC010000259.1:0-6194 GCA_034668525.1 Sphingomonadales bacterium | reverse complement strand
AGAAGCTGCTTCGCAGCGTCAGCCGCCCGGAGGAAGTGATGCAAGAGGACCCGCCGCACGAGCCGCTGGACGGCCAGGAGCCGCCGCTCGAAGACACCGACTTCGAGGGCGAGTCCGAACCCGGCGCCCCGCCCGAATATGATGCGGACGGCTACACCACGTCCGACTTTCACAATGTCGTCCAGAAGCAGATCCTGAACGCGACCTACGAGACTTTGGTCGAAACGAAGATGCACTGGGCGCTGATCGAGCCCTTCCTCCACGCCGCCCGGGAGGTCTGCATCGGCGACTTCCGCCGCACCGGCAGCGTCCGGATCCACGGAGTCGCCGCCGAGGGCGAGACCTGGGTCGAGGCCGAAGAAGCCTATGTCAGCCTGTCGGTCGCCGATCAGGACGACGGGCACGAATGGCTGTCCGAGACCTGGTGGCTCTCGGACCTCATCCTCGCCGGCGGCGATCCGGCCCGGGTGCGGGAGTCCGCGCGCGCGCTGGAGCGCAGTGTGGCCAAGCTCGACGCCTGGCTCGCCGCACAAAGCGAAGGCCCGGGCGAAGCCGGCTGATCAGCCGCCTCGCCCGGGCCCGGCCTCTTCCCCGCGGAGGGGAAAGACGGAAAATCCCGCTCTAGTCCTTACGGGCGGTCACGCCGCGCTCGTAGAGCTGGATGCAATTGTCGTCGCCGCGGCCGGGGCGGCACGGCGGGTAATCGGTGCGCGTTTCGACCGGACCGCCGACGCCCGGAGTGGCGGGCGTTTCGGTCGCGGCAGGCTTGGTGGCGGCCGCGGCCTCCGCGTCGGCCGCCATCTCAGCCGTCGCCTCGGGCTTGCCGGCAGTCGTGGCGTCGGCCGGCATCGTGCCGTGGTTCATGGCGGCGTGATCGTCGCTCGCAGGCGGCGAGTCCTTCGCGCCGTCGGCGACCGGCTCGAAGGGGCCGCCCATCGCGACGCCGGCGTCGCTGCCCTTCCAGGCGGCGAGCGACTGGTGGACGCCATGCTCATAGAGCTGGATGCAACGGTCGTCGCCCGGGCCCGGATCGCATGCCGGATAGCCTTGCGCTTCCTCGAGCGGACCGCCCATGCCCGTGCCGGCCGTCGCGGTCTCCTTCTTGCCGTCCAATGACGCGGTTTCGACCACCGGCTCAGCCGCAGTCGCGTCGGCGACGTCCTTCGTCCCCTCCGCGGCAGCGGTCTCGACCAGCGAATCGTCCAGCGCAGCGAAGGCTTTCTTGGTGCCGTCGCCGGTCGTCCAATCCGCCGAAGCGTCATAGGCGGCCGTCTCGGCCTTCATCGCGCCCTTCTCGTCGAAGGCGGCGAGGGCGAGCGGCTCCTTGCCGGCGCTCATCTCGCTGATCCACGTGCCGGCCTGCATGGCGCCCATATGCGCCTCCTCGGCCGGCGCCCAGGCGAGGGCCGAAGTGCCGAGCATCAGCGCGGCCGCTGTCACCACATATTTCTTCATCTTGGCCTCCATAAGCATCTCGTTCGGCGGCCGCCGGGCGGCGCCGGTCGCAAGTGCCCCCTTGCTCCACATCGATGTGCCAGGTGTGCAGGAGAACGATGCAGCGGCCATTCGTATCCGCGGAAGCGAAAGATAAGCTTCCTCTAAGATGAGACGAACGCCGCTAGGGCTGCGGCGAGCCGTCGTGCAACCCGCGACGGCCAGTGTCGATCGAAAGCTGAGGGCGACGAATCCAAACCGTCTATCATGTAAAGGCAGGGCGAGCAGTCGACGTGCAACTGTGTGGGGGGCCGATCGACTACGTTCGGAATGCCGTTTCGCCTGCGTAATCAGCGCCCAGTCGCGACGTTACTCTCGGAAGGCGTTCTCCCTGAGGCGCGTGATCGGCGTCAGCAGATAGTTGAGCACCGAGCGCTTGTCGCCGAGCAGGTTCACTTCCGCCTGCATGCCGGGTCCGATCTGCAGCGGCTCGCCGCGGTGGCCGCGCAGCGCATTGGCGGTGGTCCGGACGCGGACGATATAGAAGGATTCCCCGGTGCGCTCGTTGGCGAGCGCGTCGGGCGAGATCGACACGACGCGGCCGTCGAGGTGGCCATAGACCGAGGGATCGTAGGCGGTGATGTTGACGCGCGCGGCCTGGTTCATCCGTACCGACCCGATGTCCTGTGGCCGCACCATCGCCTCGACCAGCAGGGTGTCTTCGGACGCCACCACCTCCACCAAGGGAGCGCCCGGAGCGACGGTCCCGCCGACGGTGGTGACGAGGACGCGGTTGACGCGGCCGCGCACCGGGGAGCGGACGATCGTGCGCTCGACGCGTTCGGACAGCGCCGGCATGGCGCGGCGGCGGGCGGCGAACTCGGCCTGCGCCGTCGCCAGCTCGGTGGCCGCGCGCGAGCGCCAGTCGCCGCGCATCTGGCCGAGCGTCGCCTGCGCCTCGGACAGGCTGGCGCGGGCGCGGGAAACCGCGGCGGCCGCGGCGGCGGCTTCGCTCGCGGCGACCGCGGCGGCGCTCTCGGCCTGGGTCAGCGAGAGGCGCGGCTCGATGCCGCGCTCGACGAGCGGCCGGATCATGGCCGCTTCCTGGCGGCGCGCATCGCGGGCGGTGACGCGGGCCTGATAGCCGGCCTCCGCTTCGGTGATCGCACGCTGCGCCTGAAGCACCCGCGCCTGGGCGGCGCTGGTGAGCTGGGCGAGCTCGGACATGCGGCTGGCGTGGAGCGAGCGTTCGATCGCGATCTGCGAGGCGCCGGCGGCGTCGATCGCGTTGGGATAGACCGGCTCGCGGCCGGCGACCTCCGCCTCGAGCCGCGCGATCTTGGCGGCGAGGGCCACGATCGACGCCTCGCCGCTGCCGAACTCGGAGCTGGTCACGGTCGGGTCGAGCCGGATCAGCTCGGCATTCTCCTGGACCATCTGTCCCGGCTGGACGAGGATCGACTGGACGATGCCGCCCTCGAGGTTGGAGATGACCTGAAGCTGGGAGCTGGCGATGATCCGCCCCTGGGCGCGCACGGTGCGATCGAGCTCGGTCAAAGCCGCCCAGACGACGAAGATGACGAAGAAGGCGAGCACCGCCCAGAGCAGCACGCTCGACGCCAGCTTGGGCCGGATCCGGCCGGCGAAATCCTCGAGGCTTCCTTCGGGTCTGGTCATGCCGCCTGTGGCCTCGTCAGCTGCTTCAGGATCTGGTCGCGCGGACCGTCCGCGACGATGCGCCCCTTGTCCACGAGCATGATCCGCTCGACCAGCTGCAGCAGCGGCGGCCGGTGCGTGATCAGGACGAAGGTGCGGCCCTTGAGCTCCACCTGGAGGCGCTGGATGAGGCCGGTCTCGGTCTGCGCGTCCATCGCGCTCGACGGCTCGTCGAACACCACGATCGGCGGCCGCAGCGCGAGCGCGCGGGCGATCGCGATCGACTGGCGCTGGCCGCCGGACAGGCCCTCGCCGCGGTCGGCGAGGCGGAGGTCGTAGCCGTTGGCGATCGCGCCCATGAACTGGTGCGTGCCGCTGAGCTCGGCGGCGCGGACCAGCTCCTCGTCGTCGACCTCCGCGCGCCCGAGGCCGATATTCTCGCGCACCGAGCCGGTCAGCAGCACGCTCTCCTGGAGGGCGGCGCCGACGTTGCGGCGCAGGCTGGAGGGGTCGAGCTGGCGGATGTCGGTGCCGTCGATCATCACCAGCCCGTCCTCGGGCTCATAGAGGTTGAGGATCAGGCGGGCGATGGTCGACTTGCCGGACCCGACGCGGCCGAGCAAGGCGACATGCTCTCCCGGCTGGATCGTGAAGCTGACCTCGTCGAGAGCCTTTTCCGGCGCGTTGGGATAGCGGAAGCTGACATTGCGGAACTCGATCCGCCCCTCCGCCTTGCCGAGCTCCAGCGGCTCGCCGGCCGGCCCTTCGGGCGGCAGGTCCATGATGTCGTTGAGCTGGCGGTAGGCGGTGCGGGTGGCGGTGATCCGCGACAGGAGCTGCGAGATCTGCGCCAGCGGCGCGACGACGCGGCCGGCGAGGATCGAGCAGGCGATGAGGCCGCCCATGGTCAGGGTCCGTTCGGCGATCATGCCGACGCCGACGATGACGACGCCGGCGTAAGAGATCATGCCGGCGCTGGTCGCCGTGGTGATGCCGATCGTCGCGATCAGGCGCTGGCGCAGCGAGACGTCGCTGTGATTCTCGACCGAGCGCGTCCAGCGGCTGGCGAGGAGCGGACCGGCGCCGACCGCCTTCACCGTCTCCAGCCCGCCGATCGTCTCGACCAGCACCGACTGCTTGATCAGCCCCTCGCCCATCGAGCGGTTGGTGAGCCGCTGCAGCGCCGGCTGGGTCAGCAACGCAACCCCGACGACGATCGGGATCATCAGCAGCGGGACCAGCACGACCGCGCCGCCGATGATCCAGACGACGAGCAATGTGACGAGGATGAAGGGCACGTCGACCATCGCGGTCATCGTCGCCGAGGCGAAGAAGTCGCGCAGCGCCTCCAGCTCGCGCATGATGCCGGTGAGGGAGCCGGTGCTGCCCTTCTTCAGGTTGAGGCGGATGGCGAGCAGCCGGCCGAACAGGGTCTCGCCGACCTGGCGGTCGATCTGCGCACCGGCGATGTCGACGAAATAGGCGCGCAGCAGCCTCAGCGCGAAATCGAACACGATGATGATGCCGAGGCCGATCGACAAGGCGACTAGCGAGGAGGTGGCGTTGTTGGGGACGACGCGGTCGTAGACGGTCATCGTGAACAGGGCGCTCACCAGCCCGAAGATGTTGATCAACGCGGCGGCGACCGCGACCTTGTAGTAGATGCGCCGGTTGGCGATCATCGGCTCGAACAGCCAGGGCGCGAAGCGCGGCTTGGGCTGGGGGATCGGATCGTCTCTGCTTTCGGTCCTCACCTTGCCTCCTCCCCGGCCGCCCCGGCGACCGAATCGTCGATCGCGAGGACATCGAGCAGCCGTCCCGTCCGCGACAGCAGGACGTAGCGCGCAGCGTCGAGCTCGGCGATCGCCTCGATATAGGCTGCCGCGGCCGAGAAATAGGTGTCTTCGGCGGCGACCACGTCGAACAGGGAGCCGCGCGCGACCCGGAAGCGCTCGACGATGACGTCGCGCGAGCGCCGGGCGGCGATGTAGCTCGCCTCCAGAGCGCGCAACTGCTCCTCCAGCGCCTGCACGTCGGACCAGGCGATCGAGGCGTCGCGCGCCGCCTCCTCGCGCGCCCGGTCGGCGCGCGCCTCGACGGCGCGGGCGCGGGCGCCGAGCTGATCGGCGCGGGCATCGACCCCGCCGAAGAGCCGCTGGCGGATCGTGACGCGGCCGCGAATGTCGTAGTCGCGCTCGTTCTCGAACACGCCGTAGCGGCCGGCGTCGATCCCGACCCCGACCTGGGGCAGCCGGTCGGCGCGGGCGGCGCGGGCGTCCTGGCGCGCGGCCTCGGCGAGGCGCTCGGCCGACTGCACCGCTGGCGACTGAGCGGAGGCGAGCGCGGCGTCGTCGCGGCTCGTCACCGGCGGCGCGGGAGCCGGCGCGCGTTCGACCGCGGCAGGCGCCGGGGCGCCGGCGAGCTCCTCGAAGCGCGCCTCGGCATTGGCGAGCTGGCGGCGGAAGCGGGCGAGCCGCGTCTCGGCGGCGGCGATATAGCTCTCGACCCTGGCCACGTCGCCGGGCGCCGAGACGCCTTGGCGGACCCTTTCCTCGACCGAGGCGCGAAGCTCGCGCTGGCTTTCGGCGAAGCTCGCGGTGAGCGCGGTCAGCGCGCGGTAGGCGAACATGTCGTACCAGGCGGCGATCGCGGACAGAGCGACGCGGTCGCTGGTCGCCTCGGCGTCGAGCGCGGCGGCGCGCAGGCGGGCGCCGGCAGCGCGGACCCGGCTATTGTTCGCGCCGAAGTCGAACAGGGTCTGCTGGACCGAGAGCTGGGCGTCGGTACGCTGGTCGGGTCGCGAGCGCTCGATGATATTGTCTTGGTCGTTGGAGAATTCGCGGGCGATGACCCGGTAGGAAGTGACGGTCGCGTCGACCGACGGCAGGCGCCGCTCGCGCGCCTCGGCCAGAGCGGCGCGGGCCTCGTCGGTGGTCGCATCCTGCTCACGGATAGCGGGGTGGCGGCGGACCGCGGCGGCGATCACGTCGCGGAACTGGTCGAAGCTGGCGCGGCTGGCGGCGAGTTGCAGGATCGGGTCGGAGGCGGGATCGACGCGCAGGGGATCGCGCGACGGCTCCGGCAGGGCGCGCGCCGACGGCTGG
>JAXDPC010000258.1:0-9537 GCA_034668525.1 Sphingomonadales bacterium | reverse complement strand
GCGAAGGCGTGGTCCTAATGCGCTAGGCGGCGCGGGCCGAACAGCCGCAGCCGCCCGTTCCAGGCTTTTTCGTGGAAGAAGAAGGCGACGGCGTTGCAGCTCGGCTCGATCAGCGCGAAGCCGCCGGCGACCGAGACCGAGCCGGTCAGGAGATAGCCGACGGTGAAGGCCACCGTCAGGTGGACGGCGAGATAGGTGAAGGTCTTCATCAGGTCTCTCGACATCGCGCGTCTCCGCGGACGAGAAACGATGCCGGTGCGATAGGTTCCGCTCAGCCGTCCGCGCTGCCGACGGCCTCGGCGACGGTCGCGAAGCCTTCGATCGCCGCGAGCCGCTTCAGCTCGGCGGCGATCCGTTGCGCCAGGCCGGGCCCCTCGTAGACCAGAGCGGTATAGAGCTGGACCAGGCTGGCGCCGGCGCTGATGCGCTGCCAGGCGTCGACGCCATTCTCGATCCCGCCGGCCGCGATCAGCGGCAACGCCCCGGCGGTGGCGCGACGGAAGTCGCGCAGCCGCTGGAGCGCCAGCGCCTTGAGCGGCGCCCCCGAAAGCCCGCCCGCCTCGCCGCGGCGGCGCGAGACCAGGTCGGGCCGGCTGAGGGTCGTGTTGCCGACGATCAGCCCGTCCACCCGCCGGTCCAGGCAAATCCGCGCGATGGCTTCCACTTCTTCCCGTTCGAGGTCGGGCGCGACCTTGAGGAAGACCGGCGGGCCGCCGGCCGGGCGCGCTTCCGTCACGGCCGCGAGCAGCTCGTCCAGCGCGGCCGGATCCTGGAAGGCGCGCAGGCCCGGCGTGTTCGGCGAGGAGACGTTGACCGCGAGATAGTCGGCCAGCGGCGCCATCGCCGCGACCCCCGCCGCATAGTCGGCCACCCGGTCGGCGCTGTCCTTGTTCGCACCGACATTGACCCCGACGATCCCGCGCCGCCCGCGCTTCGACAGACGCTCGGCGGCAGCCGAGAGTCCAGCATTGTTGAAGCCCATCCGATTGATCACGGCCCGGTCCTCGTGGAGGCGGAACAGGCGCGGGCGGGGCTGGCCCCGCTGCGGGCGCGGGGTGAGGCTGCCGACCTCGACGAAGCCGAAGCCGAAGCCGAGCATCTGCGCGAAGACCTCGGCATCCTTGTCGAAGCCGGCGGCGAGCCCGACCGGGTTGGGAAAGTCGAGGCCGGCGACGCGGACCGCGAGCACCGGATCCCGGTCGGCGGGGAGGCCCGGCGGCAACAGCTTGAGCGCCCTGATCGTCAGCCGGTGCGCCCGCTCGGCGTCGAGCGCGAAAGCAAGCGGGCGGAGAAGCGGATAGAGCGCCATCGCGGCGGGCTATGGCACCGGAAGTTGCGCCAGCCAACTTGCGCGCCGCGCCGCGGTAACCGGGCGTTAACCTCGATTGCTTCTTCTTGTCGCCATGACTCGCGCGCCCTATCGGTAGCGGCCAATGGCCAGCACCGCCCCGTCGCCCGTCCGGCGCTATCTCGTCACCGGCTTCAAGGTGGCGGTCTATGTTTTGCTCGCGGCGACCCTGGCGCTGGTGGTCGCGGTCGCCGTCGCGGTCAGCCAGCTCCCCTCCTACCAGGAGCTGATCCGCCGCGACGATCTCGGCCAGATGGTCCGGGTGCGGGCCGCCGACAATTCGGTGATCATGGCGATGGGGCCGAGCTTCGGCGAATGGCTGCCCTACGACCGCATCCCGCCGATCATGCGCGAGGCGATGATCGCCGTCGAGGACCGCCGCTTCCGCTCGCACCCCGGCATCGACCCGCTCGGCATGGCCCGCGCCGCCACCGTGCGCGCCTCGAGCGGCCGCTGGACGCAGGGCGGCTCGACCATCACCCAGCAGCTCGCGCGCAACATCTTCCTCGACAACAGCCGGACCTTCGGCCGCAAGATCCGCGAGGCGATCCTCTCGCTCGCGCTCGAATGGAGCTTCTCGAAGGACCAGATCCTCGAGCTCTACCTCAATCGCGTCTATTTCGGCGGCGGCGCCTACGGCATCGACGCCGCCTCGCGCCGCTTCTTCGGCCACCCCGCGAGCCAGCTCAGCATCGCCGAGGCTGCGATCATCGCCGGCCTGGTCAAGGCGCCGTCCAATTATTCCCCCACCGCCGACGCCGAGGCCGCCCGCTCGCGCGCCGGGGTCGTCATCAACCTGATGCGCGAGAACGAGACGATCACCGCGGCGCAGGCGGCCTCGGCCGATCCGCGCCAGGTCCGGCTGGTGCCCAATCCCGAGCGGCAGGACATCGCGCGCTATTTCACCGATTGGGCGCTGCCGCAGCTCGACATGCTGATCGACGAGACCGTTCAGCCGATCGACGTCTGGACGACGGTCGACCCCAACCTGCAGCGCGCCGCCCATGCCGCGATCAACGCCAACGCGCCCCGCGGCGCCCAGGGCGCTCTCGTCTCGCTCGACCGGGACGGCGCGGTGAGGGCGCTGATCGGCGGCAGGGACTATTCGAGCTCGAGCTACAACCGGGCGACGCAGGCGAACCGGCAGCCGGGATCGTCGTTCAAGCTGTTCGTCTATCTGGCCGCGCTGGAATCGGGCTACACGCCGGCCTCGACCGTCCAGGACGCGCCCTTGACCATCGCCGGCTGGAGCCCGCGCAACGACAGCGGCCGCTATTCCGGGGCGGTGAACCTGCGCCAGGCGCTCGCTTTCTCGATCAACACCGTGGCGGTGCGCCTCGCCCAGGAGGTCGGCACCCGCACCGTCGCCGACATGGCGCAGCGCTTCGGGATCACCACCCGCGTCAACACCAACCCCTCCATGGCGCTCGGCACCTCCGAGGTGCGGCTGATCGACATGACCCGGGCCTACGCCTCGGTCGCGTCGGGCGGGACGGCGGTCATGCCCTACGGCATCCGCCGCGTGACCACCGCCGACGGGACCTTGCTCTACCAGCACCAGAACGATCAGAACCGCGTCCTCGTCGCGCCCTGGGTGGCGGCGCAGATGACCGACCTGCTCCAGGGCGTCGTCCTCTACGGGAGCGGCCGCAACGCCAATCTCGGCCGGCCGACGGCGGGCAAGACCGGCACCACCACCTCCAACAAGGACGGCTGGTTCCTCGGCTTCTCGAGCGGCATCACCACCGGCGTCTGGATGGGCCGCGACGACAGCCGGACCGTTCCCGGGCTTGCAGGGGGACGCGCCCCGGCCCAGGCCTTCCATGACTTCATGGTGCGCGCGGTCGCCAACCGCCCGGCCGAGAATCTCGTCACCAACGTCGCCTCGCCGGACTGGCAGCAGGAGCCGGACAATGCGCAATGGTCGCCGGCGCTGCCCGGCGACGAGCCATTGGTCGACCCCGACGGCAATCCGATCGAGCCCGGTCAGCCGGTGCCGACCGACGAGCCCCAGCCCGACGATGCCGACCGGCCGCGCCCGCAGCCGACCGAGGAGGAATTGGACCGGCAGTGGCTCGACCGCGCGCTCGACCGCCGCGCAGCGCCGCCCGAACGCGACCCGCCGCCTCCGCCGCGGCCGGGAGTCGACAAGCCCGAGGACTAGCTCCGGCCGATCCTGTGCAGGCCTGCGCCTTCGCGCCTGAGCCACAGCCGGGCCGGCCGCGGATCCTCGCCGAGCAGTTCCGCCACCAGGGCGTGGAAGGCGGGCGCGTGATTCATGTGGACGAGGTGGGCGACTTCGTGCGCCACGGTCGCGCGGCGGACGAATTCGGGGGCGAGGATCAGGCGCCAGCTGTACCGGATCGCACCCGAGGAGGAACAGCTTCCCCAGCGCGACAGCGGATCGCCGACCGCGATCCGGCCGGGCGCCTTTCCGGCGCGCGCGGCGTAGAAGCGCGTCTCCTCCGCGAGCCGCTCGCGCGCGTGCGCCTTGAGCCAACGCAGGATGCGCGCCTCCAGCCCGTCGGCCGGGCCGCCGGCGATCACCCGCCCCGCCGCGGCCTCGACCCGCCGCGGCCGCGTCGGGTCCCAGTCGACGAGGTGCGGCAGGCCGTAAAGGGGCAGCGAGGTGCCCGGGCCGATGCCGATGCCGGGCTCCACCCCGGCGAGCGCGCGCTCGATCCACTCGCGCTGGCCCGCGGCCCAATCGAGCGCGCGTCGCTCGGAGCAGCGGCGGGGGATGGTGAGCAGCAGCGTGCCGGTGCGCTGATCCACCCGCAGGCGCATCGCCTTGGCGCGCGGGCTCGTCCTCAGCGTCAGCGGCGTGCCGCAGGGGAGGCGAAGCTCAGAGCTCACGATCGACCAGATGATGTTCGAGATCGCCGGCCTGGTCTTCCGAGACGGTCCAGCCGCGCACGGACATGCCCGCTTTATGCACGGATTCGGGATCCCCGGTCCTCAGGGGATGCCATTCGGGAAGCGGCTTCCCCTCGGCGCGCAGGCGATAGGCGCAGGTCCCGGGCAGCCACTGGTAGCGGTCGACGGTCGCCGCGGTCAGGCGGACGCAATCGGGGACGAAGGCGCGGCGGGTCCGGTAGCTGGAGCAGCGGCAGCTTTCGCGGTCGAGCAGGCGGCAGGCGACATTGGTGGGTTGGATCTCGCCCGTCACCTCGTCCTCGATCTTGTGCAGACAGCATTTGCCGCAGCCGTCGCAGAGCGCCTCCCACTCGCCCCGGTCGAGCGCCTCGAGGGGCTTCTCCCAGAAGGGACGCTCGCCGCTCATCGCACCCAGCGCTCCAGCGCCGCGAGGACGCCCGCCGGCCCCTGGTCGTGCGGCAGGATCGCGATCGGCTGCCCTTCCGGTCCGTAGAGTACGGCGAGGCGGTTGTGGTCGACGAGATAGTCGCGGCTGCCCGGCTGCGGATCGCGCGCGTTGAAATAGACGCCGTGGGCGCGGGCGACGCGGCCGATCTCCTCGGGCGTGCCCGTCAGCGCGATCAGGCGCGGGTGGAAGGCGCCGGCGAAGCGGCGCAGCACGTCGGGCGTATCGCGGGCGGGATCGGTGGTGATGAAGACCGGCTGGACGCGCGCGGCGCGGGCCGGGTCGCTTCGCTCGAACTGGCGCAGGGCGGCGCTGATCAGCTGCAGGTCGACCGGGCAGACGTCCGGGCAGAAGGTGTAGCCGAAATAGACGATGCGGTACTTGCCGGCGAGCTGCCCGCTGCTCACCCGCCGCCCATTCTGGTCGGTGAGGGCGAACGGCCCGCCCATGCGCGCGCCCTCGAGCGGCGGCGGCTCCTGCCGGCAGGCGGCGAGGCCGAAGCCCGCGACTAGAGCGAGGCAGAGAGTGAGGAGACGCCGATCGTTCATGGCGCGGCCAGCCTTGCTTTGCTAAGGGGCTGCGATCAAGCCGAATAGCGGGGTGAAAAGTGGACAGGACGAAGCGGCGCATCTTGCTCGCGGCATTGCTCGCCGTGATAGCGGTGCCGGCACTCGCGCAATATTCCGAGAGCTACAATTTCCTGAAGGCGGTTCGCGAGCGCGACGGCAACAAGGTGACGGAGATCGTCTCCAACCCATCCTCGACCGCGATCAACAGCCGGGACCGGAGCACCGGCGAGGGCGCGCTGCACATCCTCGCGCGCGGCCGCGAGCAGGTCTGGCTGAACTTCCTGCTCGCCAGCGGCGCCCGCGTCGACCTCCAGGACAATCAGGGCAACACGGCCTTGATGGTCACCGCGCAGATCGGCTGGACCGACGGCGCGGAACTGCTGCTCGACCGTGGCGCCGGCGTCAACCAGCAGAACAATAGCGGTGAGACTCCCCTGATCCTCGCGGTCCAGAGGCGCGACATCGCCATGGTCCGTTTGCTGCTCGGCCGCGGCGCGGACCCCAATCTCACAGACAGCGCCGCCGGCTATTCGGCCCTGGATTACGCGCGCCGCGACAATCGCGCGGCGCCGATCCTCCGCCTCCTGCAGGCGCCGCGTCAGGCGCAGCCGACCTACGGACCGGCGCGCTAGGATCCAGCCGCGCTACGCGAAGCCGGCGAGGCCGGGATCGAGATCGCCGACCAGCCGCCGGGCGGCGCGGCGGGCGAAACGCAGCGTCTCCGCCTTGCGCCGCGCCGGAGCGAGGGTCCGCAGCGGCGCCTCGCGCACGATCGCGGCGTCGTAGCGGTCGGCGACGATCAGGCCGCAATGCTCAGCGCCGCGTTCCCCGCCCTCGAAATGGTCAAGGGAGAAGCCGGCGGGCACCGCCCAGAAGAAGCGGTCGCAATAGCCGAGATAGTCCGGCCATTTATGATCGCCGAGCAGATCGGCGCGGGAGACCTTGATCTCGACGATGGTCAGCATCCCCTTGGGGCAGATCGCGACCATGTCGGCCCGCCGCCCGTTCGGCAACGGCACCTCGCAGAGCGCGAAAAGGTCCTGCCGAAAGAACAGCCGCGTGACGCCTCGCGCCACGTCCTGCGCGACCAGCGGAGAATCGGAAAAGCAGGCGGGCGAATCGCTGAGCGTGGCCATCCGTCCAGACTAGAACGAGTCGGGAACGGGGGACAAGGGGGAGTGGGATGATTGGGACAGTTACTCCGCCCCTGACTCCTCAGCACGCAACGGCCGGCGAGTGGAGTAGCTGTCGCCGTGACGCGCCGATGAGGTGAGGGGACAGTTACTTCCCGCTCACGCCTCTGCAAACCAGGCAATGCCGGTGTGGAAGTAACTGTCCCCGCGCGAGCGGAGTGACTGTCCCTAGCGATAAAAGACGTGGTTGCCGACGGCGGCGAGGCGCTGGAGGCGCCAGCGCGGCGAGACGTAGCGCGCGTGGAAGAACAAGGCCGTCGAGACCGGGCTGTCGGCGACGTCGTCGAGCGCGATATGGGCGATGGCGACCGCGTTGCGCCAGCCCTGGCTCGACTGCGGCGGGGTCGGGATGCGGCCGCCCCGGACGAAGGAGAATTGGCTGCGCTGGGTGATCACGCCGCACAGGGTCGAGGCGAAGCGGCCCGAGCGGGCGCGGTTGATGATCACTTCGGCAACGGCCAGCTGGCCGGCGAGCGGCTCCCCGTTGGATTCCCAATAGACGGCGCTGGCGAGGCATTCGGCCTCGCGGTCGCGCGGGGCGACGCCCGAATATTCGCCGACCAGCTGGTCGAGCGGGCGGCTGCGATCGGCGAGCGGCGCCTCGGTCTCGTCCTTGGTCTCGGCGACGATCACGCCGGCGGCGGGGGCGGCGAGGATCTCGGCGGCAGCCGGCTCGGCGATGGCGCGGGCGACCACATCCTCGAGGCTCTCGATGCCGGGAGCGGCGCCGGCTTCGGCGGCGAGCGCCGGCCCGGCCGCTGCGGCTGCGAGGATGAAGGCGAACGCGGCCCGGCGGGCGGCGCAAACGAAATCGGTCATCTAAACTCTAAACATGGCGGTCGGCTCTCGAAAAGCGCCCGAAAACGCCCTCGATTCGCCGCCCGACTTGCGCGGCCGCATTCAGATTTTCGGCGGCCCCCCGCTCTTGCAGAAAACTCGTGAGTCCGGGCTAGGGGCCAGGCGGGTTAACGGTCAACTAAGGCCGGCCATTTCGTCGGCGAACCGTTCGGCGGACGGGACGTCCAGTTCGATCAGCCACAGATCGCGGTCGAAACGCCGCCGCCGTGCGAGGAACTTTTCGAACTCCTCGTCGTTGCCCGCCGCCCGATTCCCGACCTCCTGCCAGCGATAGCGTCCGTCGCCCTGGACGGCCCGCTCGAGGATCGTCTTGCGTTCGCCGCGCTCGATCAGGATCACGGTCACGGCTCCGGCATTGTCGTCGCCTTTGGCCAGCACCGCGCCGAAGCCGCCGTCGCGCGCGGCGAGCCGCAGCAGGGCGTGGACCAGCACCGAGCTGGCGAGCCGGGCCTCCATCAATCCGCGGAATAACCGGGGAGGCCGGCGAGCGGGATGTGCGAGCGCATGAACGTGCCGGTGCCGCGCGCCGCCTCCTCGCCCTCGGCGTCGATCAGCCGCGCCTCGCCGACGAAGACCCGCCGGCGTCCGCTCACCCAGCGGCCCTCCGCCGTCACCGGGCCCGCCTTGAGCGGCCGGGTGAAGTTGAGGTTGAAGGCGGTGGTGAGGAGGAAGCGATCCGAAACCATCGCGTTGCAGGCGTAGAAGGCGGCATCGTCCATCATCTTGAAATAGAGCGTGCCGTGGGCGGCCCCGGCGGCGTGATAGTGGCTCTCCTCGACCTCGAAGCGGATCCGCGCGAAACCCTGTTCGGGAATCTCGATGCTGGAGCGGAACAGGCCGTTGATCGCGGCGGCCCGGTAGAGGGATTCCAGCGCGCCGAGATGCGCGGCGGCACCGCCGCCGGGCTGCGGCTCAGGCGGCATTGCGGGCGTCGACCCCGGCGATCAGAGCGTAGATCGCGTCCTTCGAGCGTGCGCCGCGCAGCTTGGCGACCGCCTGGCGGTCGCGCAGCATCCGGCTGACTCCGGCGAGCGCCTTCAGATGGTCGGCGCCTGCGTCCGGGGGCGAGAGCAGGAGCACGACCAGGTCGACCGGCATTCCGTCCACCGCGTGATAGTCGATCGGAGTCGCGAGCCGCGCGAAATAGCCGAACACCCCCTCGAGCCCCTCGATCTTGCTGTGCGGGATCGCGACGCCGCCGCCGAAGCCGGTCGAGCCGATCTTCTCGCGTTCGGCGAGCGCGCTCGCGATCGCCTTGGCGGCAAGGCCGGTGCGCCGCGCGGCGGCGGCGGCGAGCGCGTGGAACAAGGCCTTCTTGTTGGCGACCTGGAGCCCCGCATCGACCGCGTCCGCCGCAATCAGTTCCGAAAGATCGTTCATCGTGCACCTGGCGGGAAAAGCCCCCGCCCTCGAGGGAAGGAATGGGTGGTGGATGCCGGCCCGCGCGGACGGCTCAGTCCCGCTTCGGCTCGACCCAGCCGATCGTCCCGTCTTGTCGTCGGTAGACCATGTTGAACCTGGTCGTCGCGCTGTTGCGGAACAGCAAGGCGTTGGTGTTCCTGAGATCGAGGAGCATGACCGCATCGGAGACGCTGGCGTCGGGGATGTCGACGCTGGTCTCGGCGACGATCGGCGGGTTGTCGCCGGGCTCCTCCTCGTCGGAAGATGGGGCGAAGACCGTGTAGGCGGCCTCGCCGTCGACCAGCGCCAGCCCCTCGCCCGAATTTGCCTGGCGGTCCTTGAGCCGGCGCATGTAGCGCCGGAGCTGCTTTTCGATCCGCTCCGCGGCCTGGTCGAAGGCCGGGTGCGCTTCCTGCGCCTGGCCCGAGCCCTTGAGGATCACGCCCTGCATGACGTGGGCGACGATGTCGCAGGTGAAGGCGTGGTCGTGCGGACCCCTGCCGAAAGTGGCGTGGGCGGAAAGCGCGCGCTCGAAATATTTGTCCGCAATGGCGGCGAGCCGTTCCTCGACATGCTGGCGAAGGGCATCGCCGGTCTCGACCTGGTGCCCGGAAACCCGGATCTCCATTGCGCTCTCCAATGCCCGCCGCGCCGCTTAGGCGCCGTCGCGGCTCTCCGTCAACCGATGCCATATGGGGTCGGCGAGGCCGCTCAGGAAGGCCGCGTGGCGGAGCAGCTCCTCCTCGGTCGGCGCGTGCGGCCGCGGCGGCCGGACGGTGATGGAGGCGGGAGCGGCGGCGGCGAGCTCGGCTGCGTCCAGCGCCAGATCGAGGGCCTCGTCGCCGG
>JAXDPC010000257.1:0-4316 GCA_034668525.1 Sphingomonadales bacterium | reverse complement strand
CGCCGGCCTTCACCTTCTCGGGCGAGGCGCTCGCACTGATGCTGATCGGCTACGGCTTCGTCGCCTCGGTGATCCCGGTCTGGCTGCTGCTCGCGCCGCGCGACTATCTCTCCACCTTCCTCAAGATCGGCACCATCGTCGGCCTCGCCGCCGGAATCCTCATCGTCCAGCCGAACCTGCAGATGCCGGCTTTGACCCGATTCGTCGACGGCACCGGCCCGGTCTTCGCCGGCAGCCTCTTCCCCTTCCTCTTCATCACCATCGCCTGCGGCGCCGTCTCGGGCTTCCACGCCCTGGTCGCCTCGGGGACGACCCCCAAGATGATCGAGAGCGAGGCCCATCTGCCTTTGATCGGCTACGGTGCGATGCTGATGGAGAGCTTCGTCGCGGTGATGGCGATGGTCGCGGCGAGCGTGCTCGATCCAGGTATCTATTTCGCGCTCAACGCGCCCACCGCGGCGATCGGCACCAACGTCGCCGACGCGGCGGCGGCAGTATCGAACTGGGGCTTCGCGGTGACGCCCGCCATGCTCGAGGAGACGGCGCGCCAAGTCGGCGAGACCAGCATATTGTCGCGCACCGGCGGCGCCCCCACCCTCGCCGTCGGCATGGCGCAGATCCTCTCGGCGATGGTCGGCGGCGCTTCGATGACCGCTTTCTGGTACCATTTCGCGATCCTGTTCGAGGCCCTCTTCATCCTCACCACCGTCGACGCCGGCACCCGCGTCGCCCGCTTCATGATCCAGGACATGGCGGGCATGGTCTCGCCGCGCCTCAAGGACACCAGAAGCTGGGCCGGCAATTTCATCGCCACCGCGCTTGCCGTCGGCGGCTGGGGCTGGTTCCTCTATCAGGGCGTCACCGATCCGCTGGGCGGCATCAACACGCTCTGGCCCCTGTTCGGCATCGCCAACCAGATGCTGGCGGCGATCGCGCTCACCCTGTGCACAATCGTCCTCTACAAGATGAAGCGCGAGCGTTTCGCCTGGGTGACGCTGGTGCCGCTCGTCTGGCTGCTCGTCTGCACCCTCACGGCCGGCTGGCAGAAGATCTTCCACGCCGATCCGCGCATCGGCTTCCTCGCCCACGCCGCGCGCTACTCGGAAGCGCTCGGCCGCGGCGAGCTGCTCGCCCCCGCGAGCGGCGCCGGGCAGATGCGGCAGGTGATCTTCAACGATCATGTCAATGCCGCGCTCGCCGCCCTGTTCATCGCCGTGGTGCTGGCGATGCTCTTCTACGGCGTGCGGACGATCGCCGCGGCGCGGCGGTCCGAGACGCCGACCGCGATGGAGACCGCCGATGCGCTTGCGTGACGTCATGAAGCCGCTCGCGCAAACGGCGCGGCTGATGGTCGGCCTCCCGGACTACGACATCTATCTCGCCCACCGCCGGGCGAAGCATCCCGGCGAGCCGGCGATGAGCCGCGCCGAATTCCACCGCGAGCGCACCGAACGCCGCTTCGGCGGCGGGCCGGACCGAATCTCGCGCTGCTGCTGACACGGAGAGAAGGAGGATGCCATGCCCCAGTTCGTCATCGAGAGGGAAATGCCCGGCGCCGGCCGGCTCGGCCCGGAGGAATTGAAAGGCGCGTCGCAGGGTTCGTGCAGCGTGCTCCGCGACCTCGGACCCGAAATTCAGTGGGTCCACAGCTACGTCACCGACGACAAGATCTATTGCGTATACCGCGCCCCGAGCGAGGAGCTGATCCGCCGCCACGCCGAGACCGCCGGCTTCCCCGCCAACAGCATCGCCCAGGTCCGCGCGACGATCGATCCGACCACCGCGGAATAGTCAGACCGCCGGGTAGCGAAGACGGCCGAGGAAGCGGCTGAGGCTGGGCAGCCGGTCGCGGCCACCGCGCCAGCCCGCCTTGACCTTCTCGATCCGCATCACGTCTTCGATCCGGCGGTTGAGGAAGGCGCGGGTGTCGGCGAGGTCGTCGCTATTGTCGTCGACGAACACCAGGGAGGTCGATCCGTAGACGCCGGTCAGCAGCGCGCGCTTGGTGTAATGATTATAGTCGGTGGCGGCATCGCCGGCGACGCGCCACATCCGGTCGGCCGCCCGCCAGGCGAGCTTCGCCGCCGCCGCCACATTCTGCGGCTGCGCCAATATCGCGAAGGCGCGGCGCAGCGCCTCGCGGTGCGGCAGCATCCGCTCCAGCCGGAACAGGACGAGGCTGCGGATGCGGTCGCGGATCTTCATCGCGGCGATCCGCTCGGGCGGGAACGCGTCCAGCATCGCGACGTCGATCGAATCGAACCAGGCGTCGATCATCTGGGCCGGCCCACCCGGGAAGGCGATGCGCGCGCGCGCGGGCGGCACGCCCAGTTCGCGCGCCGCCATCGCCAGCGCCTCCTCGGTCCAGCCGTCGAACGCCGCATGCGCCGGGATCAGCGGCGCGAGCGCGGTCCGCAGCTCGTCGAGCGTCATCTCGCCGGGTTCGACCATATACGCGCTAATGATCCTCGCTGCCGTTCGATGCAAGACGCCGCTCCGGCAGCCGGATCAGCACCATCGCGGCGCAGATCAGCAACGCCCCGAATCCGTCCTGGGCGGTGAAGGATTCGCCATAAGCCAGCCATCCGATCAGGGCGGCGGCGATCGGCTGGGTGAGCAGGCCGAGGCCGACGACGACCGGGCTGAGATGGCCCATGGCATAGACGAGCAGCCCTTGGCCGATCAGCTGGCTGCCCAGCGACAGCAGGATCACCGGCGTCCAGTCGGTCGGCATCACCTGCTCGCCGATCCCGTATGCGATCAGCAGCAGCGGAAGCGCGCCGGCCGCAGTCGCGATCGCCAGCACCGGAAAGGGCGGCAGCACCCGCCGCGCCTTGTCCACCGCGATCAGATAGAAAGTGTAGAAGAGCCCGGCGAGGATCGCGAGCAGGTCGCCGCTGAAGCTGCGCGCGGACATCTCGAAGCTGCTGCCGAGCAGCAGGCCCGCGCCGCCCGCGGCGAGCAGCAAGGCGAGCAGTTGCACCCGGCCGGGCAGGGCGCGGAGCAGGATGAAGCCGTAGATCGCGAACAGGAAGCTGGCGAAATTGCCGAACAGGGTCGCGTTGGCGAGCTTGGTGCGCAGGATCCCCTCGTGCCAGGAAGCGAGGTCGGCGGCGAAGAACAGGCCGCCGATCGCGATCAGGCCGATCATGGTCCAGCCCGGCGCCGGGCGCCCGCGCGCCTGCCGCCAGCCGAGCCAGGCGAGGAACGGCGCCGCCAGCCCCATCCGCCAGAAGCCGGCGGCGACCGGGCCCACGTCGGCGAGCCGCACCATCCACGGCCCGGCGGCGAGGAACAGGTTCGACGCGATCATGGCCGCGAAGGCGTAGCGGCCGCCGCCGGCGCCGGATCGAGATGCCGCCTGGTGCATTGGGACGCAGCGGCCGCTAGGCCCCGGCGCTCGCGTCCGTCAACCTCCCGCATCCAGGAGCCTCCCTTGCCCTCATTGTTCGAGCCGATCACGGTCGGCGCAATCCTCTGCCCCAACCGCGTCTTCATGGCCCCGCTCACCCGCGGCCGCGCGACCCGCGAGCATGTCCCCACCGAGATCATGGCCGCCTATTATGCGCAGCGTGCCGGCGCCGGCCTGATCATCAGCGAGGCCACCGGCATCTCGCAGCAGGGCCTCGGCTGGCCTTTTGCGCCCGGCATTTGGACGGTCGAGCAGATGGAGGCGTGGAAGCCGGTCACGGCGGCGGTGCACGAAGCGGGCGGGCGCATCTTCTGCCAGCTCTGGCATATGGGCCGCGTCGTCCATCCGAGTTTCCTCGGCGGGGAAGCGCCGGTCTCCGCCTCCGCCACGACCGCGCCCTACAAGGCGCACACCTATGAAGGACGCCAGCCTTACTCCGAGGCGCGGCCGCTCCGCACCGACGAGATTCCGGAATTGCTCGGCGACTATAGCCGGGCCGCCGGCCTTGCCGTCGCGGCCGGCTTCGACGGCGTCCAGCTCCACGCCGCCAACGGCTATCTGATCGATCAATTCCTGCGCGATTCGACCAATTTGCGCGACGACGAATATGGCGGGCCGGTCGAAAACCGCATCCGGCTGCTCCGCGAGGCGGCGCAGGCGATCGCCGACACGGTCGGGGCGGAGCGCACCGCCGTCCGCCTCTCGCCGAACAGCGAGACCCAGGGCTGCGAGGAGAGCGATCCCGAGGCCCTGTTCACCGCCGCCGCGGCCGCGCTCCAGGAGATCGGCATCGCCTTTCTCGAGCTGCGCGAGCCGGGCCCGGACGGCACGTTCGGGAGCTCCGAGGTCCCGCCGGTCTCCCCCGCGATCCGCAAGGTGTTCGCACGACCGCTGGTGCTGAACT
>JAXDPC010000256.1:0-7040 GCA_034668525.1 Sphingomonadales bacterium | reverse complement strand
GCCTTGATGAGCGCCCTGCGGAAATTGTCGAGCAACTGTGGTTTGGGCCGATGCACATAAGGGACGAGGACCCAGTTGAGCCACTTCATCCCCGCGCGAAACGTCAGGGCCGCGCGTGGTGAGACGTGTTGGACCTCGGTTTTCAGCGGCGCGGAACCCGCCATTGCCTGGCTCGACCTCGGGCGGATGCCGACGGAACGCGGAGGCTCGGACCATTTGGCAATGATCGTTCCCTCCGGGCCTTCTCCGGGTTCGGGCAGGACCGGCCCGCCGCCCTCTTCGGGCCCTTCGTCCCCCTCACCGCCGTGGACGAAGGTCACCGTCCCCACGCCGCGGCTGGCGAACCAGCCCGCGAGGTCCGGCACCGCATCCAAGAACAATCCAGAAAGCCGACCCCGCATGCAATCACCGGCCGTCACTGCGATGATGACGTCATCGGCAAGATAAGGCAGTACGACCTCGTCCACCGAACATTGGGCAAGCAGCCGATCGACGCCGTTGACGTGATCGCTGTCCAGGTGCGACAGGAACAGCAAATCGCGGACGCCGGGATGCGCAGCGCGTTTGATCTCGCGCACGAGGGCGTCGTCCTGATTGGACCCACAATCATAGACCCAACGGAAACAGTTTCCGACCGTTTCCACTTCGCCCGTGCACAAGCCTCCCTGCCCAACAGGGTGCTGTATCATCCGCACCTTCATCGGGGCGTGGCTTTCTCTTCGCCCTGGGGCACGGACGGGGACTCCCGGCTCGGTGCCCCGACAATGGCGAGCTCCTTCACAACGGCCGGATTGTCCACCTGGGAGAACAGCCGGTCGGCGTAGGCGCGGGAGGCATCGAGCACGGCCTGCTTTCGGACGACAATGACCCAGGTTGCGATGGCCGCAAGGCAGAAGACAGCCAGCGCGGCGCCAAGAAGGAAGTGCGGGTCGGCCTGTCCCCTCCGATACATAAAGAAGGCGTCGCATCCGAGGACGATGACCAGGACGGTCAGGGCGGCGGCTTTCAGGGCAAGCAGGTTCCGCCAGAATCCGTAAGCGATGTTCTCGTTCAAGAGCAGCGACTTGTCGGCTTGCGACCGGGTAATCTCGAGCAGCCACTTGACCGCCGAAAGCCAGGCGGCTCGGGTCTTGTCCGGATCCTCGCGCTCCTCCTCGAGGGTGGGCACCCGGCGGCCGTGCTGCTTCAGAAAGGCCTGGAGACGCTCCTTTTGCTCGGAAGGAAGGCGGTCATCCTCGTGGCAGAGGAGCCGTGCCGAATATTCTCGGCCGACCTGATCTCCAAGCTTCGTTTCAAGTCGCGATCCGCTGCGCCTCGCCACTTGCGCAAGGAAAAAGGTCACGCCGGACGCCACGAGGATCGAAACGAGGGTCCCGGCCATGGTCCAGACTTCGGGCAGCCATACGGCGACGAACAGGAAAAGCGGTAGAAGGAGAAGCAGGGCTGGCTGCAAGCGCGCGTTACGATCATAGCGGTCGAGATTGAGCTCGCGCAGGATATCGCTGGCGGGCATCGTCGATGTCCTTCCCGGCCGCCGCGTCCCTTGCCCAGATGACCGGAAGCGTCCGCCACGCAGAATCTACGGCATGCCAAAAGGATGCGTCAGTACAATATAGTCTTTCCGCGCCGAATGAAAACGCATTATCTCCCGCCCTCGCCGCTGAGCCGGAGGTATTACCGATCTGAGATGCCGGCCTCCGCGGCGATGACGAGATGAATTGAGGACACGTAAGAGTACGTGTCGCTACGAGAAAGCACAGATGTACGACTTCAAGATCCAAGCCGCCGACAAGCCCGAGCTCTATCGCCAGCTTATTGCGGCTGCGGATGCGCTCACCGATGGCGAGCCCGACCCCATCGCCAACATGGCGAATGTGGCGGCCCTGCTCTGGGAGAGCCTGCCGGATCTCAATTGGGCGGGCTTCTACCGCAATGTCGGGGGCGAGCTGGTGCTCGGGCCGTTCCAGGGGCGAGCCGCGTGCATCCGCATTCCGTTCGGCAAGGGCGTGTGCGGCACCGCCGCGGCGACGCTTCAGCCGCAATGCGTCGCGGACGTGAATGCCTTCCCCGGCCACATCGCCTGCGATTCCGCCTCGGCTTCGGAGCTGGTGGTGCCGGTGATCGGATCCGACGGGGCGCTGATCGCGGTGGTCGACCTCGACAGCCCGAAGCTTTCGCGCTTCGATCATGAAGACCTAGCGGGCTGTCTCGAATTGGCACGCCGCCTCTCGGGCCGCCTCGGCGGCGTAGCAAAGGAGGCTTCCGAGCGTTAATGGTTCGTAAAGCGGCTTCCGGCGCGCCCGGGGCCGACGTCCGAAGGGGACCCGATCCATGAGGAAGCTCGCACTCGTCTCGCTCGCCGCTCTCGCCGCCGCGGCCCTGCCCGCCGCCGCCGCGGCTCAGCCCCGCTCCGGCCACAGCTGGGGACAGCCGGGCCAGCGCGTCATCGTCCGCCACGGCGGACCGCAGACGGGGCCCCAGATGGGCCCGGGCATGCACGGCAATTTCCGCCACATCCGGCGCTTCGACCGCGGCCATATCGTCCCCTCCTTCTGGTGGGGCCCCCAATTCCAGGTCCAGCACTGGCAGATGTACGGCTTCCCGCAGCCGATGCCCGGCCATCGCTGGATCCGCTATTATGACGACGCCTACATGATCGACGGCCGCGGCCGCGTCCGCGAAGGCCGCCACGGGCTCGACTGGGACCGCTATGGCGACCGCTGGAGCCGCGACGACCGCGGCATCCCGGTCTATGTCGGCGACGGCGACTGGCGCCCGGAAGGCCGCGACTATGAGTGGGCCGAGGAGATGGGCGACGAGCGCGGCGGCTGGGACTATAGCGAATACGGCCCCGAGCCCGGGCCCGGACCCGGTTGCGCCCCGCGGCGCGGCGGTCCGTGCGGCGGAGCGTCCTATCCCGCCCCGGGCCCGGCCCCGGCCTACGGCCATGGCGGCGGCCATGGCGCGGCGTACGGCTATGGCGGCGGCTACGGTGGCGGCTATGGCGGCGGCTACGGCTATATGTGCTGCGCCACGGTGACGATCACCGAGACGATCGTCGAAACCGGCGGCTCGAGCGAGTCCTACGAAGTGGTCGAGGAGGAAGTGGTGCGACAGCGCGCCTGCTGCGTCCGCCGCCGTCCGCCGCCGCGCCGTCCGATCCGCGGCGAGCGCGGCTGAGGCTCAGCCCAGATCGAGCGCCTCTTCGGGGAGGCCGCCGGGGACGATGACGAGCGGGCAGGGAAGGCTGCCCGCGACGGCGCCGGCGAAGTGGCTGACCAAGGGTCCCGGCGCGCCTTCGGCCGCCGCCCCGAGGACGAGCGCCGCGATCTCGCGGTCCTCCTTCAGCAGGTCCGCGATCAGCTTTACCGGCTCGCCGCCTTTGACCAGGATGGCCGGACGGATTCCCGCCTCCTCCGCGACGGCGCCCGAGGCCTGGAGCACCGCCGCCTCCGCGCGCAGCCGCGCCTCCTCCTCCATCGCCGCCTGGACTCCGCCCCACTGGACGAACTCCTGGGGCGGGATCACGGCCAGGATGACGATGCCCAGGCCGGTCCGCGCCGCCCGCCGTGCCGCCCAGCGCAGCGCCACCGCCCCTTCGGCGGTATCGTCCATGACGACCAGATAGGATCGCATCCGCACCCCTTTTCGCCGCCACGCTGCGCCAGATGCTCCGCGCGCGCAACCCTCGCTCCCTCCGCCTGTCGGGCTCGCCGTCCAGCACGGCCCTTGACCCTGGGCACGGCTTTGGGGTTGAGGCATTCGGATGGCAGCGAGGAAGACCCAATGGCCATAGAGTTGAAGATGCCGGCCCTCTCCCCGACCATGGAGGAGGGGACGCTCGCCAAATGGCTGGTCAAGGAGGGCGACACGATCGCCGCCGGCGACCTTCTCGCCGAGATCGAGACCGACAAGGCGACGATGGAGTTCGAGGCCGTCGACGAAGGCACGATCGCCAAGATCCTGGTCGCCGAGGGCAGCGACGAGGTGAAGGTCGGCACCGTGATCGCGCTCATCGCCGGCGAAGGCGAGGACGCCGCGGCGCCGGCTCCCAAGCCTGCGGCAGCCGCGGCCCCAGCGGCCGCACCGGCACCCGCACCTCCTGCCAAGGGCATCAACCCGGTCCAGCATTCCGAGCTCGCCGCGCCGAAGGCCGAAAGCGGCGCCCGCGCGAAAGCGAGCCCGCTCGCCCGCCGCCTCGCCGGGCAGCAGGGGATCGACCTCGCCGCGCTCACCGGCTCCGGCCCCGGCGGGCGCATCGTCAAGGCCGACGTGGAAGGCAGCGGGCTACGACAACCCCGGATCCAGTCCGGGGCCGAACGGGTTGCAGAGGCTGCGCAGGCACAGGCCGCCCCTGCTCCCGCACCCGCACCCGCACCCGCGCCGGCGCCCGCCGCAATCCCCGCCATCCCGCACGAGGCGACCAAGCTCTCCAACATCCGCAAGACGATCGCGCGGCGGCTCACCGAATCCAAGCAGCAGGTCCCGCACATCTATCTGACCGTCGACATCCGCCTCGACGCCTTGCTCAAGCTGCGCGCCGAGCTCAACGCCGGCCTCGAGAGCCGCGGCGTCAAATTGAGCGTCAACGACCTGCTGATCAAGGCGCTCGCCGCCGCGCTGATCGAGGTGCCGACCTGCAACGTCATGTACACGCCCGCCGAGCTGATCGCGTTCAAGCGCGCCGACATCTCGGTGGCGGTCTCGACTCCGACCGGCCTCATCACCCCGATCGTCGCCGGGGCCGACGGCAAGAGCCTCAGCGCCATCTCGGCCGAGATGAAGGACCTCGCCGCCCGCGCCCGCGACGGCAAGCTGAAGCCCGAGGAATATCAGGGCGGCACCGCCAGCCTCTCCAACATGGGCATGTACGGCATCTCCTCCTTCTCGGCGGTGATCAACCCGCCGCAGGGGATGATCATGGCGATCGGCGCCGGCGAGAAGAGACCGTGGGTGGTCGACGGCGCGCTCCAGGTCGCCACGATGATGAGCGCCACCGGCAGCTTCGACCACAGGGCCATCGACGGCGCCGACGGCGCCCAGCTGATGCAGGCCTTCAAGCGCCTGATCGAAGCGCCGCTGGCGATGCTGGCGTGACGGCCTCTCACTCCTCAGGAATGGATGGGCCGATTGTTCCTCCCGATGCGAAGCATGGGGAGGGGGACCGCCCGAAGGGGGGTGGAGGGGTAACTGGCGCTGCCCTCCGGCGGTTCGCGCGCGATCCTCTAAAGGCCGCGCCTTCTACCCCTCCACCACCCTGCGGGTGGTCCCCCACCCCATCTGCGATGGGGAGGAACCGGGACGCCCGCTCCGTCGAACCTCGCGAGACGCTCCATGGCTGACCATTACGATCTCATCGTCCTCGGCTCCGGGCCGGGCGGCTATGTCGCGGCGATCCGGGCTTCGCAACTCGGGATGAAGGTCGCGATCGTCGAGCGGGAGCGATTGGGCGGGATCTGCCTCAACTGGGGATGCATCCCGACCAAGGCGCTGCTGAGGACCAGCGAGATCTACCATTATATGACGCACGCCCCGGCCTATGGGCTGTCGGCGGAAAAGCCGGGGTTCGACCTGGCGAAGATCGTCGAGCGCTCGCGCAAGGTCGCCGGCCAGCTCAATGCCGGCGTCAAGGGGCTGATGAAGAAGAACAAGGTGACGGTCGTCGAGGGCGAGGGCAAGCTCGCCGGCAAGGGGACCCTGAGGGTCGGCGACAAGGAGCTTCAGGCCAGGCACATCATCGTCGCCACCGGCGCCCGCGCCCGCGACCTGCCCTTCGCCTAGGCCGACGGCGACAGGATCTGGACCTACCGCCACGCCATGGTGCCCAAGGTCATGCCGACCAGATTGCTGGTGATCGGCTCGGGCGCGATCGGGGTCGAGTTCGCCTCATTTTACTCGGACATGGGCGCGGAAGTGACGATCGTCGAGATGCTCGACCGGATCCTGCCGGTCGAGGACGAGGAGGTCTCCGCCTTCGTCCACAAGGCGCTCGTCAAGCAGGGGATGAAGCTTCACGTCTCGTCGGGGGTCGAGAAGCTGGAGACGGGGCCGAACGGGGTGAAGGCGACGCTGAAGGGCGGAGACGTGCAGTCGTTCTCCCACGCCATCGTCGCGATCGGCATCGTCCCCAACACCGAGAATATCGGCCTCGAGGCTTTGGGCGTGAAGACGGAGCGCGGCCACATCGTCGTCGACGGCTACGGCCGCACCAACGTCGAGGGCGTCTACGCGATCGGCGACGTCACCGGCCCGCCCTGGCTCGCGCACAAGGCGAGCCACGAGGGGGTGGTCTGCGTCGAGGCGATAGCGCAAGAGATGGGGACATCGCAAGAGATGGGGACAGTTACTAGTAACTGTCCCCTACACCCCTTCGAGACCTGGAACATCCCCGGCTGCACCTACTCGCGCCCCCAGGTGGCATCCGTCGGCCTCACCGAGGCCGCGGCCAAGGCGGCGGGCCATGAGGTCAAGGTGGGCAAATTCCCCTTCATCGGCAACGGCAAGGCGATCGCGCTCGGCGAGGCGGAGGGTTTCGTGAAGACGGTGTTCGACGCCGAGACCGGGGAGCTGCTGGGCGCCCACATGGTCGGCGCCGAGGTCACCGAGCTGATCCAGGGCTAAGCGATCGCGCGGCAGCTCGAGACGACGGAAGAGGAGCTGATGCACACGGTGTTCCCGCACCCGACGCTGAGCGAGATGATGCACGAGAGCGTGCTCGACGCCTACGGGCGGGCGCTGCATTATTGAGGGGTTCACGCGGAGGCGCGGAGTTCCTCCCCATCGTGAGATGGGGAGGGGGACCAGCCGAAGGCTGGTGGAGGGGTAAAAGGCACCGAGCCCGGCCGTCGCGCGCCCGATCCTCCCGGCCCGGCGCCAGTCACCCCTCCACCATGCTCCGCATGGTCCCCCTCCCCACCGCTCCGCGGCGGGGAGGAAGGTGGAATGCACGCCGTGTTCCGTACCCGGTGCTCTCCGAGATGATGCACGAGATCGTGCTCGAAGCTTATGGGTGGACTTTACACTATTGAGGCTCTCATCGA
>JAXDPC010000255.1:0-4058 GCA_034668525.1 Sphingomonadales bacterium | reverse complement strand
GGCTCGGCTTCCATGTCGGCCAGCCGCGCACCTTCGGCCTGACGGCGCGCGCCCGCTGCTGATGGCGAAGCTCAGCCGCCGCGACCTGCTCCTCTCCGGAGCGGGCGCGGCGGTCGCCGCCTTGCCGAGGCGGGCAGGGGCGGCCTCGTCGCGCCTGCGCTGGGACGCGGTGGTGGTCGGCGCGGGTGCGTTCGGCGCCTGGACGGCGACGCACCTGCGCCGTCAGGGCAAGTCGGTGCTCCTCGTCGACGCCTGGGGCCCGGCGCATGCCCGCGCCTCGTCCGGCGGGGAATCGCGGATGACCCGCGGCGCTTATGGCGGCGACGCGCTCTACACCCGCATGGCCTGGGATTCGCTGCCCGAGTGGCGGGCTCTGTCCGCGCGGGCCGGGCTGCCGATCTTCCATTCCTGCGGGGTCCTGTTCGTCTTCCCCGACCGCCAGCCTTATTTCGAGCAGACGCTGGCGACCTACCGGCAGCTCGGCCATCCGATCGACGTCTACGGCGGCGCCGCCCTGCGCCGGCGCGTCCCGGCGATGGCGTTCGAGGCCGGCGACATCGCTCTGTTCGAGCCCGGCTTCGGCGCCCTGATGGCGCGGCGCGCGGTGCAGACGCTGGTCGCGGAGTTCGTCGCGGCGGGCGGTCACTATCAGGCCGTCGCGGTGCGCCCGCCGGTCGCTTCCTCGGAGCGGCTGGCACATGTGACTGCGGTGAACGGCGACCGGATCGAGGCCGAGCGTTTCGTCTTCGCCTGCGGCGCCTGGCTGCCGCGCGTCTTCCCCCATCTGCTGCGGGGCCGCATCTTCCCGACGCGCCAGGAAGTGTTCTTCTTCGCGCCGCCGCCCGGCGACGCGCGCTTCCAGGCCGCCGGCCTGCCCGGCTGGGCCGACTTCAACCAGGGCGACATTTATTACGGCTTTCCGGACCTCGAAGGGCGCGGCTTCAAGATCGCGCACGACGCCCACGGGCCGCCGATCGACCCGGACTCGGGCGACCGGACGCCGTCGGCCGGTGCGCTCGCCGACGTGCGCGCCTTCATGGCGCGCCGCTTCCCGGCGATGGCGGACCGGCCGCTCAATGAGGCGCGCGTCTGCCAATATGAGAACAGCTCCAACGGCGATTTCCTGATCGACGTCCACCCGCATTGGCGCAACGTCGTATTGGTCGGCGCCGGCTCCGGGCACGGCTTCAAGCATGCTCCGGCGGTGGGCCGCTACGCCGCCGACCTGCTGGCCGGCGATCTCGCCAGCGCGGAGCCGCGCTTCTCGCTCGCGACCAAGGCCGAGACCCAGCATCGCGACGTCCACTGAGGCCGGAAATGCGAAAAGCCGCCCCCCAAGAGGGACGGCCTTTCCATTGTCCGCCGGAAGCGGCCTGACGGGTTAAGCGCGGACCTCCGCGGAGGCGACGCTCACCAGGGCCGCGAACGGCAAATGACAATGAGACATCAGACCACCTCCTTTCGATTGTTGAACGATGCCGCGAAGATGGGCATAAGACCGCTGAATTCAAGAGGCGGATCAGGGGCTTAGCGCACAGCCGGCGGTCGCGCCCGGAGGTCGCCTTGACCCCCGCGGCGGCCCGCCCTAATTGCCTCGCCTCCGGCCGGCCCCATCGTCTAGCGGTCAGGACGTCGCCCTTTCACGGCGAAAACACGGGTTCGATTCCCGTTGGGGTCACCATCCTTCAAGCTGTTGGGAAAAGCGCCTGGACGGGCGCAGTAGGCGGCCCACCGCGCCTCGATCCGCCGCCGCTTCGCGCGGGAGAGCCGCCGCCGGAGTCCCCAATCGGCAGAATCGGCGGTCAGAATGAGAGAATGACCGTCACCGAATCCGTATAGCTGCCGTCTCGGACATTCTGGCCTGGCCTTATGCGCCCGTAGACGGTGAGGTCCTCTTCCGGGCCGCTTGCTCTTCGGGCGGGTGCTGCGGTGCCGTCGCCCCAGGGAAGCATGCGCGCGGGGTCGGCGAAGAGCTCGTAGCTGAGTTCGTCCGTCGCGCTGCGCAGGAGACGGCCGGATCCGCCGTTCGCGGGCGCGAGACCAACCGTGACCGGAACGGCGCCGTCGCACGTCAGGCGGACAATTCCGACGCCGTCCGCCGGCGCGCCGCCGATCGGGTCGTAGGGATCGAACAGGACCGGTTCGGTCGAGACGGTGCAGCTCTGGGCCAGCGCCTGCGGCGCGCCGGCGACCGCGAGCGCACAGATACTCGCGAGCCGGAGAGTCCTTCCGGCCCTCAGTCGCGGCGCGGCGTGCATCGGCGCGTCCCCAGATCGGGCTGCGGGTCGGCGCCGTCGGGCACGACGAGCCGCAGCGAGCACGTGCCGGCGGGCCAGCGGACCTCCAGCTGGTTCGCCGGCTCGAGGCCCTCGAGATAGACCTGTCCTCCGTGCGCCACGAGGAAGTCGCGGCCGCCCAGCCGAACCGTGCTGCCGGCCGGCAGCGCATCCCCTCCCTCGATCTCGATTCGCACCATCCCGCCTCTGCGCCGGCGCGCGCTGAAGCGGACGGAGACGCCGCCGCGCGCATAGGGCCGTATCCCGCGCGCGCCCTGCGCGACCTCGGCGTCGAGCGGGAGATCGGCATATTCGAGCCGGATCACATTCCTGTCATAGGCCCTCAGGCGCGGCACGATCGCGCGGCCGTCGCGGCCGGTGCGCCCGACGAGATGATTGTCCGCATAGACGCGCACATTCTCCTGCCCCGCGACGGTGACGACCGCGAAGCTCTGGTGCAGCGGCCTCGAGACGAAGAGTTCGCCATCGAGCAGCCCGATCGCACCGGCCGCCGATACCCGCCCGGCGACATCGCCATTTCGCACCGCCAGCTCCGCGCCATATTCGCCGGCCGGGCCGTTGAAGCCGAGCCACGCGCCGAATCCCGGCCCGTTCGGCCCGAAGCCGGCCTGGGCGCGGTAGCCGAGGCCTTCGCCGAACGGGACGGGGCGCTGGACGAGGGCAAAGGCCTCGCTGAGACCGTCTCGCCTGCGCAACTCCGCGCTCGCGCTGGTCTCGCGCCCGAGCCGCAGCGAAAGCCTCGCCTCGATGGCGAGTTCGCGATCCTGGCCGAAGCTCTGGCGGCCGCTCAGATGGAGCGTGCCGAGCCGGCCGAGGGGGAAGGAGCCGCGGACGCCGAGATGTTCGACGTCCCATGCTGATCCGGCTTCGTCGCGCAGGAAATAAGCCAAGCCGAGAGAACCGAACCGAAGGGGGATTCCCGCGAACATCTGGACCGTGGTCGATGCGCCGCGCCGCTCGCGCGCCTCTCCGATCTGCGCGAAATCGGCTGAGGTGAAGGCGGCCGACCCGGTCAGCGAAACCGCCTCGCCCCGATGCTCGAAACGGATTTCGGCCGAGCTGCCGACGCCGCGGTCGGAGCGGCTCGCGGCAATCGTGCCGCCGATGAGGCCGATCCTCGGCAGCGCCATGTCGGCGGCGGCGCCGGCCTGCTGGACGTCCCGGCTCGCCGCCGCATGTCCCTCGATCGTGAGACGATCGCTGAGACCCCGCCGGTGTGTCGCAGAGGCGAAGGCGGGACCGTAGGAAGCGCTGCGGACGCCGTAGCCCCGCCTCAGGAAACCGATCTCGTAGCTGAAGTCGCTGATTCCCTGGCGAAGCAAGGCCGGCGACGCATAGTAATTCTCGCTCACCACTGTCTCGCGGCCGGCTGCGTCGCGGACGATGGCGGAGACGGTTCCGTCGCCGCTGACGACGGGCACATCGTCGACCCGGAACGGGCCCGGCCGGACAGCCCGGCTGCCGGCTAGGATGCCGTTGACATAGAGGTCGACGATGGAGGGGACCGCCGCTTCGCCGTCCATCCTTGGCACCGGCAGGGTGAGGAAGCCGGGACGAAGGCCGAAGCTGCGACCATATTGGACGCCGCCGAAGCGCACCGGCGCCGTACCCGCGCCGCCGCGGCTGATCGAATCGCCGACCCGCAGCGAAGTCATCCCATCGGGGTCGTCCCGTCTCCAGCTCGTATCCAGCCGGACCGAGCGGGCGCCCTCGCGGTCCCATCGGACAAGGCCCGTCGACGAGGCGAAGGCCGGACCGGAG